>NZ_JCAIJG010000042.1:0-18870 GCF_059735615.1 Desulfosporosinus sp. Tol-M2 | reverse complement strand
TGTTTCTTTGTATGTTTCTCTATATGATATTCCCCCTAAATCAACTCGTGCATATGATGGAACAGACACGGAGGCGATAATATGCACGATGGGGAGTTATCTGTTTGGCGGACCCTTATGGAGAAAGGAACACAATATCTGGGAGAAGAACAGTACCTTAAAGCTGAAGAGTATTTTTCGCAGGGCCTTATCAAGGCTTATCAATTAACGGTTCCGGAAATCGTTGCCTTTTCGTTACGACTGTTAGCGACAGTAAGGGTGCGCTTAGGAAATTTGGAGCTTGCGGAAGAGGGCTTCCAAGGGGCGTTACGTATTTGCCAAGATATTCAGAATGCTAAAGGGATGGCTGAAGCATGGGCAGGGTTAGCCAGTGTCTCAGTTAAAAAGGGAATGCTTTCAGAGGCTGGCAAGGAGTTCAAGCAAGCAATATCTATTTACCCTAGCTCATCCCCACCGTTAAGGTTAGGTATACTCTATGTAGACCTTGGTCAAGTATATGCTGCTCTTGAAGATTGGACCAGGGCCAATAGAGCATATATACAGGCACACGGAATTTGTCGCTCTAATGGATTTCCCAAGGGGGAAGCAGAGCTGGATGTTCTCTTAGGAGAATTATGCTTTCGTCAGGGGAAAAAAACGGAGGCTTCAAACTACTTAAAGCATGCTTGTCAGATTTTTGCTCTCATAGACGATGAGGTCGCTTGGGCGGACGCACTTCAATATTTGGCTTTAGTTTACTTTGAACACAATGAAATGCGTTTGGCGCTTGAAAGTCAACAAAGGTCGGTTGCCCTCTTTTTAAAATTTGATAAAGGAAATATTTCCAGCGAAAGCTGTTATTTCTTAAGTAAAATTGAACAATTTTTCGAAAACTATGAAGAAGCGAAATATTACCTGGAATTATCCATCCGGTTTTATCCCAAACAAGATTTAGATCTTGCCTTGCGCTATCAAAGCTTAGCGGGTTTATTCTTTCTTTCAATGGATTTAGCAAAGGCTGAACGCTATTATTTAAAGGCCTTAAGTCTGTTCGAGACGATAGATGATGCGCGAATCTGCGAAATATATGAAGCCTTGGCTGACCTAAAAGAAATTCGGGAGCGGAAGTTGATGCCGGTTAACTCTCCAGACATATCAGAAGATACGTTCCAAATACAGGGTGAGTTTGCACTGGAGGCTTTAGTTCGTTTGGCGGAGTTGTATGAAAAACAACGAAATTTCCGAGATGCCCTGGAATGTTACTGGAAGGCTCTTGAAATGGTACGTGATGTTGAAATGACGACAGATTGGATTGAGATTAGAGTTCAACGGGTTTCCAAACGCCTTCGCCGCAAAAAGATAAAAAGATGATTATAAAAATGTTCAAAAAGCAGGCTTTATAAATCCAGTCGATTCAGATAGAATAGCATTATAGAAAATCTCTCCAATAAAAAGAGGGATTGTAGTGGGGGTAAATCAACATGCGTGAGGAAGATGCGCTACTCCTCGAGTGCTTGGAAGACGTGTATCATACCTTTGAAAAAGCCTTGAAGAAGGCTCAAAAAGTCCGTTCGATCCATGTCCAAAAATTCGAACAAATCCTGGATGAGTTGCGAAGCGAGCGCCGGGTATTTGAGGATATTTCTATCCCAGCTCGACTCATTGTTGAACAACTTTTGGAATCCCAATTAAGAGTAGGACAAGTTGCCCTGGAAGCAGAATATCTTAGACACCCGTTTACTGGAGTTGAAGCCGTAAAGATTGAGGAATTCGGAATAATTCGTGTAAAACTTGGGAAAGTAGAAATTACTTGGCGAGATCGTAATTATTCCTATTATCTTTATCCCGATAAAGTGGAGTTAAGAGCTATGGATGAGAAGTCGGCGATCAAGTTATTTTTTTCAGTTTCCTTTAATCAGCAAATCATAGAGAGGTTTCCTGAAATAATAACGTCCCCAAATGTTGTTTATATACATCCCCAACTAGAGATTTGGCTGCAGGGTGCACAATAATGACAGATATTTCCAAGGGATTGGTACAAATTTATACAGGAGAGGGCAAGGGGAAAACAACCGCTGCCTTTGGCTTGGCAATACGTGCGGTAGGTCATGGTTTTCGGGTTTACATTATTCAGTTTATGAAAGGGAGGGGCGGTTACGGAGAACTGGAAGGTCTGAAGCGCTTGCAGCCGGAATGCCAACTCGAACACTTTGGAGCCCAGGGCTGGGTTCACAAAGGAGAGAATATCGAGGAACATAGCAAAGAAGTGCTTAAGGCTTTTAGGAGAGCTCAGGAAATCATTATTTCGGGAGAATGGAATATTGTCATTCTCGACGAAGTTCTTACCGCGCTTTGGTTTGAGCTCATACCTGAGAGCGAAGTTCTAGAATTATTGAACAAGAAACCACCCCGGGTTGAATTGGTTTTAACCGGTCGAAACGCTTCACAGGCACTCATAGAAAGGGCTGATCTAGTAACGGAAATGCTTCAAAGAAAACATCCTTTTGAACAAGGAATTATGGCACGTCTTGGAATTGAGTATTAGATAAGTGGGGATGTAACGAACTTGGAAACAAGTTTCGTTAAATCCCCACTTCATTTTCAGAAAAGAACTTGAGTATATGCCTTATCTTCATCGATAAGGCATATACTCAAGTATAGTCCGGTTAATCTTGCTGATATTAGAGGAGGGAGGGTTCCCATGGAAGTCATGAATTGGTTGCGTGAATATCGCGAATTAGAGGCTACCTTGGCGTGGGGCGGAACGTTTGCAGATTATTTACAAATGGTTACTAAAAATCCTAAATTGGCACTTCATGCTCATGCTCGAATTTATGCGATGCTCAGAGCTGCCGGAATTGAAACAGTTGGGGATCAGAAAAAGTATAAATTTTTTGACAGAGAACTTTTTGGCTTAGATAAAACCTTAGAACGCCTTGTTGAAGAATATTTTCATAGTGCGGCCAAGCGCCTGGATGTCCGCAAACGTATTTTACTTTTAATGGGGCCAGTAAGTGGTGGGAAATCGACAATTGTGAGTTTATTAAAGCGTGGGCTTGAAGAATTTACAAGAACAGAGGAAGGCGCAGTTTATGCTCTTGATGGGTGTCCGATGCATGAAGATCCCCTGCATCTGCTGCCGATGTCAATGCGCCCGCAATTTGAAGAATTGTATGGTATCCGTATCGAAGGGAATCTCTGTCCCGTTTGCCGGTTACGTTTAGATGATGAATTTGGGGGTGAAGTGGAACGTATCCCGGTGAAACGTATTATTTTCTCAGAGGAGAAACGGGTGGGGGTTGGAACTTTTACCCCTTCAGACCCCAAGTCGCAAGATATCGCGGACTTAACCGGTAGTATTGATTTTTCATCAATTACAGAATACGGGTCAGAATCCGATCCGCGCGCTTATCGTTTTGACGGAGAACTCAACAAGGCTAACAGAGGCCTGATGGAATTTCAAGAAATGCTGAAATCTGATGAGAAGTTCCTCTGGAATCTCTTAAGCCTCTCCCAGGAAGGAAATTTCAAAGCCGGGCGCTTTGCTTTAATTTCGGCCGATGAACTTGTTATTGCACATACTAATGAAAATGAATACCGGACTTTTATTGCCAACAAGAAAAACGAAGCTCTGCAGTCCAGAATTATCGTTATGCATATTCCATATAATCTCAGAGTGAGTGATGAAATCAAAATTTATCAAAAGTTAATTAGTCAAAGTGACATTCGCAATGTGCACATTGCGCCGCATAGTCTTTGGACTGCCTCAGTTTTTAGTGTTCTTTCCCGCTTAAAGCTATCAAATAAACAAGGGATGGATCTTGTGAAAAAGATGCGGATCTATGATGGAGAAGATGTGGAGGGATTTAATCAAAAAGATATTAAAGAGTTAATGGTTGAAGGAGAAGAATTAGGCGAAGGTATGGATGGCATAGATCCTCGATACGTTATCAACCGCATTTCTACAGCATTTATTCGAGATGAGCATGCCTGTATCAACGCCCTGGATATTTTAAGGGCCTTAAAAGACGGTTTAGCTCAGCATACCTCGATTAGGAAAGAAGAAAAGGAAAATCTTCTGAATTTGATCGCTGTTGCTCGCCGTGAATATGATGAAATGGCCAAGAAAGAAGTTCAGAAAGCATTTGTTTATGCCTATGAAGAATCTGCCAAGTCTCTACTGAACAATTATCTTGATAACGTTGAGGCATTTTGTAACTCTTCAAAACTGTTTGACCCAATCACCAGTGAAGAACTCGCTCCCGATGAACAACTGATGCGTAGTATTGAAGAACAAATTGGTGTTTCGGAAAACGCGAAGAAAACTTTCCGGGAGGAAATTCTGATTCGAATTTCGATGTATGCCCGTAAGGGGAAGACCTTTAGCTATGAATCACATGAGCGGTTAAAAGAAGCCATTGAAAAGAAGCTGTTTGCGGATCTTAAAGATATTGTCAAAATTACAACCTCCAGCGATCATCCGGATCAGGAGCAATTGTTAAGAATCAATAATGTCATGGAGCGTCTCGTTAATGAGCATGGCTATTGCCCGATCTGTGCCAATGAAATTATGAAGTATGTTGGAGCCCTCCTTAACCGTTAGAGAGAAAGGGGGATCAGCGTGGCTGAGGACATTATTGTGAGTCGTGATGACTGGAGTTTGCACCGCAAAGGGTACCTCGACCAAACGAGGCATAAGGAAAAAGTTGAAGAAGTCATTAAGCAGCAACTGGGCGATTTAATAGTCGATGAAAGTATCATTTTAACTGATGGTAAGAAAAAAACCAAGATTCCCATGCGTTCCCTGGAAGAATTTCGCTTTCGGTATGATTTTAATAAAAAGAATCATACCGGGCAAGGAACTAAAAAAATGGCGCCGGGCGAAATTATCGGACGCGAACAGGCTAAGGGCAAAGGCGGTGCAGGGAGTGGAGCCGGTGAGGAGCCAGGTGAGGACATCTATGAAGCAGAAGTAACCTATGAAGATCTAGCCAATATTCTCTTCGAAGAATTAATGTTACCTAATTTGGATGATAAAAAAAGGCCGCTCATTGCGCATGATCGCCCGGAGTTTAATGATATCCGAAAAAAGGGCCTCATGGCTAATGTTGATAAGAAGCGAACATTACTGGAAAGTATCAAGCGGCAGGCCTTTGCCAAGCAACAGAACAAAGACGCCAGATTGCGCATTACTCCGGAAGACTTGCGCTTTAAGACGTGGGAGACTCGACCGAATTTTGAGACCAATGCGCTTATTTTAGCGATGATGGATACCTCCGGCTCAATGGGTCAATTTGAAAAATATATTGCCAGAACATTTTTCTTTTGGATGGTTCGCTTTCTGCGCCTGAAGTATGAACACGTAGAGATCCGTTTTTTAGCCCATCATACGGAGGCCAAAGAAGTAACGGAGGAAGAATTCTTCACGCGCGGAGAAAGCGGAGGGACCCGTTGTTCATCGGTGTATAAATATGCTTTAGATATAATTGAAAGAGAATATCCACCGGCCCATTATAATATTTATCCAGTTCATTTTACAGATGGCGACAATATGGGCTCTGATAATTCCAATGCCCTGTCTCTCATGAAACGTTTGGTGGAGGTGAGTCAGGTTGTTGGTTACGGGGAGATCTTAAGAACACATTATGCCACTACTTTAATGGCAACATTAAAACGGATTAGCGATCCAAAACTACGCTTGGTGACGATCAGGGACCGCAACGAGGTATACGTCGCGCTCAAAACGGTATTTTCCTAGAGCTCAACAGGTAGGGGGTAGTTATGGACAATGAAAGGCAAACCTTAAGTACCATAGCGCAGGATATCGCTCAAGTTGCCCGTGGTATGGGACTTGATTTCTATCCTGTCAATTTCGAAATTGTACCAAGCGAAGCATTATATACGTTTGGAGCCTATGGAATGCCCGTGCGATTTACGCATTGGAGCTTTGGAAAAGCTTTTAATAGGATGAAGATGCAATATGATTTGAACTTGAGTCGAATTTATGAACTGGTCATTAACACGAATCCAGCTTATGCTTTTTTGCTGGAAGGCAATCAGTTAATCCAAAATAAGCTCGTGATCGGGCATGTTTATGCCCATGTGGACTTTTTTAAGAATAATCGCTATTTTTCACGTACGCCTAAGGACATGGTTGAGCGCATGACCACCCATGCAGAGATAATTAGAGACTATGAATTGCAGTATGGAAGAGAATGGGTTGAGCGAACCTTGGATGCGGTCCTGGCAATTCAAGAACATGTGGATTATCGATCTCACATTAGCCCCTGTAAATTAATGAAAAATGAACCAAAGCTCAGTAAAGAAAAAATTAAGGCGGGCTATCAAATTAAGACACGCATAAAAAGAGCATCTTTACCTTATGAAGATTTATGGGGAGATTTGTTAGTTGATGAAGGTAACCCTCTGCCCCAACCAGAATATGAAGACCTTTTACTCTATATTATGAAGTTTGCGCCCGGGCTCGAAGAGTGGCAAAGAGATATTGTGAGTATAGTTCGTGAGGAATCGCTATATTTCTGTCCCCAAATTGAGACAAAAATTGTTAATGAAGGATGGGCTACATTTTGGCATGCCAGAATCATGCATGAACTTGAGCTTACAGATGCTGAATCGTTGGAATTTGCGCTTATGCATAGTCAAGTCGTGCAGCCCTCCCGTCTGGGACTGAATCCCTATTATTTGGGGGTGAAAATATGGGAGTATCTTGCTCAAGTTAAATCTCCTAACGAACTTTTTGAGCTTCGGGAGTCGGAAAACGACCTTTCGTTCATCCGTAATCATCTGACTCGCGAATTAGTTGAAGAACTCAACTTATTCAATTTCCGGAAGGTTGGAGTGCACTGGCAGGTTACGGAAAATAAATGGGAGAAAGTGAGAGATAATCTCGTACAGCAACTCATAAATGGGGGACATCCCCGAATAGTAGTACTGGAAGGGGATTATGAGGGGAAAGGAGGTCTATTTCTCAAACACTGCCATGAAGGAATTGATCTCGATATCGTCTTTCTGGAGAAAACCCTTGCTCTTGTTCAATTCCTTTGGGGTAAAGCTGTCGCTCTTGAAACAGTGGTGGATACAAAGAATGTCATCTATGAATCATTCAATGGACAGGTCAGTCGTCGGCAGTTGCCGAAATCTGAGAAAAATAAAGACTACTTTGGGGAATAACCAGTATCAACTAACCATAAGCAGTTGTTAGTGATAGGTTTTATTGACCTGGATTCAATTGGCAAAGGGGGTTGGTCTATGGTAAAATACCCACGAGGCAGGAGAACTATATTATGAGAATGGAATTAAGTCAGGAGGTTTGCTTTGGAAGCAATTATTACTTTGCTGGGGCAATTCGTGGAATTTCTGATTTCTTCGTTCGGTTATTCCGGAGTGTTCTTTGCAATGGCAATCGAAAGTGCCTGTATTCCTTTACCAAGTGAAATCATCCTGCCATTTACGGGATATATGGTATTTACGGGGCACTTTGGTTTTTGGCAAGCAACAATCGCTGCAACCTTAGGGAATTTGTTTGGGGGGCTAGTCGCGTATTATGCCGGAGTATGGGGGGGACGACCTTTTTTGCATCGGTATGGGCGGTATTTCCTGATCAAGGAACGTGAACTAGCTTGGACAGAACGGTTATTTGAACGCCATGGAGAAATAACTGTTTTTGTGGGTCGAATGCTACCCATCGTGCGTACTTTTATTTCCCTACCTGCCGGTATTGCCCGCATGAACCCATTCAAAATGGCTGCATACACAGCGTTTGGTGCGCTCCTCTGGTGTGCATTCTTAATTTTTTTGGGCCAAAAATTAGGGGAAAATTGGGATTCGCTTAAGCCATATTTTCATCGGGCAGACGTAGTCATTGGAGGGGCGCTTGTTTTAGGGGTTCTTTACGTGGTGTGGAAACGCCGCCAACGCTAATCGATCGGTCTCTCACAAACTAAGATATATTGAGTTTCGAACCACGAACTTCGAACTTCGAACCTCGAACCTCGATCAGGGGAAGGTTGGTTGGGCATGCACGGTTTAGAACATTATTTATTGGACATAATTTATCATTATCGCTATGTCGGCTTATTTATGTTGCTAACTGGGGGTATGATAGGTATTCCGGTACCCGATGAAATTCTAATGACGTTCAGTGGGTTCCAAACGTCATTAGGACGAATGGACTTTGGAAGAACCCTCTTGGTTGCCACCTTAGGCAGTTTCCTGGGGATGAACCTGAGTTATTGGATTGGAAGACGTTTAGATACTCCATTTCACAAGATTGCACCGATACTTCATCTTAATGAAGAAAAAATTGCTCAAGCTGAACATTGGTTTCAGCGGTTTGGTGATCGACTTATTGTTATTGGGTATTTTTTCCCTGGTTTCCGTCACTTCACTGCCTATTTCTCCGGGATGAGTGAACTCCATTACGGGCGATATGCTACTTTAGCAGGGGTGGGGGCCTTTATTTGGGCCTTAACATTTATTACCCTTGGTCGAATCCTGGGAGAACAGTGGCAAAAAATCATGTATATTTTGCACCATTATATGGCACTGGGTGGAATAGTGCTGGCTATTATTGTGTTTTTGATCTATCTTTACAGTACAAAAAGAAGCCGTTTTTATCAAAAAGACTAAAACGGGGTATTTTAACTTCACAGTACAGGCTGGTTCTAACCAAGTTTTCTTTATAGAGGTCTACCATACATTAGGGAAATATAAAGTGCAGTGGTATAATACGAAGATAATAACCCAGCATAAAGGAGGTCACTCAGTTGACAAATGAAAATGCACAGGAACCAGAATTTAAGGAAAACCCAATCGTAACAATTGAAATGGAAAACGGCAGTATGATTAAGATTGAACTTTATCCGGCGATAGCACCCCAAACGGTTAAGAATTTTGTGTCTCTCGTCTCTCAAGGTTTCTATGACGGTCTCATTTTTCATAGAGTTATCCCAGGCTTTATGATTCAAGGTGGTGACCCTAATGGGACAGGGATGGGTGGCAGTAAGCAAACAATCCCCGGCGAGTTTTCTGGTAACGGTTTTAATAACGATTTGAAGCATGATAGGGGCATTATTTCAATGGCTCGCACCTCAGCCCCTAATTCAGCCAGTTCCCAATTTTTCATTGTAGTCAAGGCTGCAAGCCATTTAGATGGACAGTATGCTGCTTTTGGAAAAGTAATTGAGGGTATGGGGGAAGTCGATCGAATTGTTAGTGTTCCAAAGGGGCGTGGAGATAAACCCTTAGAAGATCAGAAGATGGGAAAAGTTACCATTAAGCCCTAGCTTTCTTGTTTGTTTTAATATTTATCATCGGGGAAAGAGGAGGGCCTAGCCCTCTTTTTTTTGTAAGGAGGTGTTTTTATGTTAGACTTGATGCGTTTATTTGGTCAAGTTGTGGAGGAACAGAGTTTTACGGTTGTTGCGCGGAAATTGGGAATTAGCCAACCCGCGGTTTCCAATCAGATGCGGGCGCTTGAAGAAAAACTAGGGGTCAAATTGCTATACCGCAAGGGAAAGAGTTTTGCACTAACCCCTGAGGGAGAAACAGTTTATCGGCATGCTTTGCACTTGATCGATGAATGGACAGAGCTAATGCGAGAAATCAGTGGTTCAGAAAGAGTAATGAACGGGAAAGTGCATATTGGGGCTTCGCACATTCCAGGTGAATATTTGCTCCCAGTTTACATAGCTTCTTTTCGAAAATTGTATCCGCAAATTAAGTTTAAACTGTCCATAGGGGATAGTCTTGAAATGGCAGAAAAGGTCCTTGCTCAAGAAGTTGATTTTGCAGTTGTTGGAGCCGTTTTTGATACGGAAAAACTAACCTCTGAATTATGGATGAAGGATGAGCTGGGTTTTGTAGTCTCTGGTGACAATAAATTGAGTTTGAGCGGCTATATTAAAATAAACACACTCATGGAAAAACCTCTGATTATTCGGGAGATCGGGTCTGGACATCGAAGGGCATTTGAGGAAGCGCTTTTGAAACAGGGGCTTGATTTAAATGACTTTAACATAGCTTTAGAAGCCGGTAGTACGGAAGCTGTAAAAAATGCTGTTCGATCTGGTATTGGGTACTCATTTCTGTCAAAACATGCGTTAGAATTTGGTGAGAAACACGGTTTAGTATGGATCAACGTCGAAGATTTTTATATCGAACGTGGTTTTTACCTCTTAACCCGTCGGAATAAATGTTTAACTTCTATTGCGGATGAGTGCTATCGCTATCTGGCGAATCAGAAGTCAGAGGCCGGAGGCCAGAAGTCAGAGGTCTGAGGCCAGAAGTCAGAAGTCAGAGGTTGGAGGAGAGGCACACTTGAACTGGTTTCTAAGTGAATTTAATATTCGAGCATGGCGTTTAATTAACAATTACGAACTAGCGAAGGCTGCTGATGTTACGCTGATTTATGGACAAAAAGGACTTGGGAAAACGGCCATGTTACGCTATCTATACCAACAAAGGGGACAACATGAGGGGGGGATACTAGCGGATGGAATGGCTTTTGCTCGTCAGTATGCTTACGCCGCTCAGGGTAACAAGCTTAAGCCATTCAGGCAGCGATACCGTACAACCCGGTTACTGCTCATTGATGATCTCCAATTCTTAGAAGGTAAAGTCAAAACTATCGAGGAACTCCATTATACTTATGAATATGTCATTGGAAATGGGGGCAAGATGGTGATCACACTCGAAGCCGATTCCCCGCAACTGGAATTTCTAGGGGAGCGGCTCGCCTCGCGATTCTTGAGTGGAGTAGTGATACCAATAGAGAGACCCTTGGTAAATGAAATAGGGCAGTTTATAGGGGAATATATTCACCATAAGCACCTTATTATGGACACGGAGGTTCAGGGAATAATCGCAAAGCGTACGGAAAATTTAGCAGATGCTATAAGGATCATAGAACAATTTGTTAAATTCGCTGAATTTCAACAAGCTAAGTTGAGTATGCAATATTTCTATTTATATTGGGAAGATATAGATAGAAAAAGAAATATAGCTACTGAACCAATAAATATAATTAGAATAGCTGCTCAAACCATGGAAATCCCAGTTGAGGAATTAGTAGGACCAAGTCGAAAACCCAGGGTAAATGAAGCAAGAGAATTGGCGATTTACACAATACGGACACTCTGTCAGATTTCTTATCCGGCAATTGCATGTTATTTTAATCGTAAATACTCTACCATGATAATCTCGTATAAAAAAATGCAAGAAAAACTTACTAAAAATAAAGAATTAGAAGATAAATACAGAAAAATACTAAAGGTATTTCAGGGATGAGTATAGGAGTCTGTTGCGGATATTGTGCTTCGCGGCGGAGCTATCTTAAAGACTTGCACGTTGCGAAGTAATGTGGACAGTAGAAGGCCGGCAGAAGGCCTTAGGACAACTACATAAATTAGTATTACATACGAGGAGGTTTATATATTGAATAATTTGCGTGCCCCCGAACTCTTAATTGATAAGGATGGACTATGGTACGCCGACGGCGCGCTTATGATTAAAAAAGAAATTATTAAGTTATTTGCTTCTCATCTTAAAAAAGATGGTCATGATAAATATCATATAGATATGCAGAATCAACTGTACCCGGTGAGGGTGGAGGACGCTCCTTTTTTCGTTCAATCGGTAACCGAGCAGGTTGGTCGGCTTATGATACAGCTTTATGACGGCCGAATGTTTCCCCTGCCCCCGGGTAATATTATCATGAAAAATAATATCCCCTATATCTCTTTATTCTGGCAGAGTGATACGAAACTGTCTCGTTCTTCCTATTGTGAGTTATGTAAAAACGCGATCGAGCGGGATGGTCATTATTTTATCAAATACGGCGATAACGAATGGCTCATTGAAGAGATAACATAAATTATTCCGTACGTTACCTACGGGATGTTGGTGTGATCTCACACAGTGCCCGGGATTAGTAATTCATGCTGATGCTTAGGACTATAAATATAGTTTTTGTTAGAGGTGGAGGTTTCACCCGCCGAGAATGTCGGGTCGTGGTGGAGATGCAGACACCCGTATTCTTTTAAGGAGGAGATAGTTTAATGATTTATTCTCATGAAGTAGAAAACATGTGTACAGTTGCAAAAGGACCTAAGCATGGTCCAGCGCCGATTCCTGAGGAAGGAAAGTGGGTCAAGGCTTATGATGTAAAAGATATTTCCGGTCTTACCCACGGTGTTGGCGGGTGTGCACCACAGCAAGGGGCTTGTAAAATCACTTTGAACGTTAAGGAAGGAATTATTGAAGAAGCCTTGATTGAAACTATAGGTTGTTCGGGGATGACTCACTCAGCGGCTATGGCTTCGGAGCTGCTGCCGGGGAAAACTATTTTAGAAGCGATGAATACGGATCTTGTATGTGACGCAATCAACGTCGCAATGAGAGAACTTTTTTTGCAAATTATTTATGGCAGGACACAGACTGCCTTTTCTGAAGGCGGTTTGCCTATTGGGGCCGGGTTAGAAGATCTGGGAAAAGGGTTGAGATCCCAAGTTGCCACTATGTATGGAACAAAAGTAAAAGGAACACGTTATTTGGAAATGGCTGAGGGATATATCACCAGTATGGGGTTGGATGAAAACAATGAGGTTATAGGATACAAGTTTGTTCACCTCGGGAAAATGATGGAAATGGTCGCAAAAGGTATTGATGCAAATGAAGCGATGAAAAAAGCGACAGGACAATATGGCAGATATGATGAAGCTGTAAAATATATCGATCCAAGACAAGAATAAATCACAAAAGGAGGAAAATGTTATGCTATTATTTGAAAGTTATGAGAGAAGAATAAATCAAATTACAGCTGTGTTAGAGAAAAATGGTATGAAGAACCTTGAAGAAGCCAGAATAATTTGTTCAGATCAAGGAATTGATGTGCACGCAATAGTAAAAGCAATCCAGCCTATTTGTTTTGACAATGCTTTATGGGCTTATACCTTAGGCACCGCCATTGCAATAAGAAAAGGGCTGAAGACAGCCGCTGAAGCCGCTGTCGCCCTTGGTGAAGGTTTGCAGGCATTTTGTATTCCTGGCTCGGTTGCAGATCAGCGTCAGGTGGGCATTGGACATGGAAATTTAGCTGCCATGCTGCTCAGGGAAGACACGAAGTGTTTTGCATTCCTGGCCGGTCATGAATCCTTTGCTGCGGCAGAAGGAGCTATTGGGATTGCAAAATCGGCCAACAGAGTCAGAAAGCAGCCGCTAAGAGTCATCTTAAATGGTCTTGGTAAAGATGCTGCCTATATTATATCCAGGATAAATGGCTTCACTTATGTTGAAACAGAATTCGACTACTTCACCAGTGAATTAAAAATTGTTGAAGAAAGACCTTTTTCCAAAGGTGATAAAGCCTTAGTCAAATGTTATGGTTGTGATGATGTTCGTGAAGGGGTAGCTATCATGCATCATGAATCAGTTGATGTATCAATTACAGGAAACTCGACAAACCCTACACGCTTCCAACATCCGGTTGCTGGAACGTATAAAAAAGAATGCAGCGAACAAGGTAAGAAATACTTTTCAGTTGCCTCTGGCGGCGGCACAGGAAGAACCCTCCATCCTGATAACATGGGAGCAGGTCCTGCTTCCTACGGCATGACCGATACAATGGGAAGAATGCATTCCGATGCACAGTTTGCAGGGTCATCATCTGTACCAGCCCATGTAGAAATGATGGGTCTTATTGGGATGGGTAATAATCCGATGGTTGGAGCCTCCGTTTCGGTTGCTGTAGCGATTGAAGAAGCAATGAAATAAATGATGCAATTACGCATTCCCAACCGTAATTTTGAAATTGAGATAAGTGGTATAGGCTCCTACTGAAACTAGGAGCCATTTTGTTTTTGACGGGAAGAGGAGGCTGCCATCATCACCCTTCTTCTTCTATCCATGGCACCAGGCTTTTCTTAAATCTTCTAATCCCTCCGCGCGGATCCGGCACATCCCCTTTGTAGCGTGGAATCACATGGATATGCAGGTGAAAAACTGTTTGGCCCGCCGCCTCCCCTACATTTACTCCTACGTTAAAGCCGTCCGGAGCAAATCGTTCATCCAGCCTTGACTTTACCGCATGCAAAAGCTCCCAGCAGCTGGACATTTCTTCAGTTGTTATTTCGAACAGACTTGCTACATGCCGTTTGGGGACAATTAGCGTATGCCCAATAATTAGAAGGAAACTTGTCCAAAAAAGCCAGGGCCAGTTCATTTTCTGCTAGGATTTTAGTCTCCGGTCGGAAACAGAAAAAACAATGTGCCGACATCTTAATACATCCTCCAATACTCCATAAGTAATTTCCACCTTATGCCATTTATAAAAAGCACTATTTAAGATACGATAACGCAGTGACCCTGAATAATAAAGTTTTAGATTGTTATGCAATATGATGGAGGAATTTGGTAACTGATGTAGAATCATAGTAAGAGCCCACTTCTACCCGGCAAGTTTAGGGATGTTCCGGGTGGACAAAATCTATATGTTTTCCACTGGGAATAATCGGGGGGGTGATATTCTGAAGAGTAAATATGATAATTATTACTACTGGGAAAATATTATAAAGAAGTCCAAAGGTATTAATCCATTTGCTAATGATCCGATTACTGAGAAATCGGTATTCTTCCATGGGGTTATTATTAACTGTAATGGAGGGAGTTACGAAAGATGGCTGCACTTTCCCGATAATGAAGCTCTGCTTGGCTTTTTAAATTATATTTTTATGTCAATGGCATTTTTTTCTTTCCTGTCTAATGAGACAGAAGTATTTATGCAAGGTGATCTTGATGAAATGCTGGATATAATGACTGATTCCGAAAAATGCAGCCAGAAAAATTTGATTCCCGAAATGAGAGAATTCAGCAGCCAGATCAGAGAACTTTGGAATTATAAGGGCGAAAATTGCTTTGAGGAACTCAAAAAGTTCATGGTGGACTATAATGAGCGATGGAACAAGGATCTAGTACTATTTTCATATATCGATGTTTTCAGATCACCTTTTGAACTTGGTAAATACATGGTTGAGACGTATGAAAAATCGAAAGAAGCTGACATATCTATGTTAGAAGACCAGCTGGGAGTTTCTAAAGGAGACTGGCTTCAGATTTGCAGTACGGTCTATGAGAATGAGTTCATGAAAAGAAAGTTTACAGAGATAGTAAACAATCGTATAAAAGATATGTTGTTTTTATTTTGGGGGAGGTAAGCTATCCATGGATTCTAGAAGAGGAAATAATACAAAGCGGCTCCGTCGCAGCATATGAATCAAAAGAAGAAGCTAAGCTAGAAATAACTGTAGGCTCCTTCTTTTTGGAAGAATTAAGCATATGGAGCAATTATTCAAAGAGGGGCATACTTTGCTTTATAGGGTTAGCGGGGGCTTTTGGCTACTCTTTAACAAGAATTTTTGTAATTTCTGCGATATATAATGTATGATAGTCGTCATCATGATACCATTTTTCGTTTAGTTCTTGCGCAATAAAGCACTCGGGCTTAAACTTTTGGGCATAAAGTTTCCTGCAGAGAATGGTCATATTTGCTTCTCCAAAATGCGGAATTTCATCGGTATGAAGCAGCGTTAGTTTGGAATTCTTAATTTTGTCTTCATCTCTGCCGGACTTTGTTCCAAGGTAACTTAATGTTTTTTTATAACTGCTATCGAAAAAAGTAAGTGAAAATGTGTCGGAGTTATCTACAAACTCCTTTGTATAGCGTTGTGGACGCATCACAATATAGGCAACATTTTTTGCCCACATTACACCAAAACCACCCCAAGAGGCAGTCATCGTATTGACCTTTCCATCCTTTTCAGCCGTAATGAGCATCCAATCTTGACCTATTAACTTAAATGGATTTTGTTCAATAAGTTCTGGTTTGATTTCATTAAATTTAAACATACATTATTCTCCTTTAGTTCAATTGTTGATTTTATACAAAACGGTGCAGAATAGCTTTATAGGGCTTACCCGAAAGGTAATTTTGAAACTGAGTCAGGAGACTGCCCAAAATTTCTCGGTGAATAGGGGATGGTGTATACTGATATTCTATCACAAAATGAAGAGATAAACCCTTCAAATTTATGTTATGTCATGATTGCTTTTTGTAGCCATGGGGAATGCCTTGATCTTCCGTTTAATGATGCAAAAAGTGTGTTCTTTTATGCTATAATTGTAACGAAAAAGTATCTGTTAGAAGAAAGCGAGGGGTCAATCGTTTGAAAATGACTGGAGCAGAGGCAATTATAGAATGCCTGAAAAATGAAAAAGTAGATGTGGTTTTTGGCTACCCCGGTGGGGCAGTGTTAACGCTATATGACGCTTTGTACAAAGAGGATTTTTATCATATTCTAACTAAACATGAACAAGGAGCGGTCCATGCGGCCGATGGTTATGCCCGAGCGACTGGAAAGGTCGGGGTTGTAATTGCTACTTCCGGCCCAGGGGCAACTAATTTGGTGACCGGAATTGCCACAGCCTATATGGATTCGATTCCTTTGGTTGCTCTTACGGGTCAAGTTACCGTGCCACTGATCGGAAGGGATTCTTTTCAGGAGGCGGATATTCGTGGGATTACGACCCCTATTACCAAACACAACTACTTGGTGAAAAAAGTTGAGGATTTACCCAGGGCTCTTAAAGAAGCCTTTTATATTGCCCGCACAGGTAGGCCGGGGCCCGTGGTCGTTGATATAGCTAAAGATGTCTTTGCCGCTCCCATCGATTATCAATACCCGAAAGAAGTTAAGCTGCGGGGGTATCATCCTTTGTATGAGGGAGATTTAGAGACGATCGATCAGGTCCTTGAGGAACTTAGATTAGCACATAAGCCGCTTATTTTTGTCGGAGGCGGTATTAATCTGTCCGATTCGGCAGAGGCGTTAAGAGTTTTAATAGGACAGACAGGTTTTCCGGTAATTTCGACTTTGATGGGTTTGGGTAGTATTAAGTCTGATCATCCCCAGTTTTTAGGTATGGTAGGGATGCATGGGACTTACGCAGCTAATATGGCCACGACGGAATGTGATTTGATGTTGGGAATCGGGGTTCGTTTTGATGATCGGGTCACCGGATTCCTAAGCGAATTTGCTCCTAAGGCCAGAATCATCCACTTTGATATCGATCCGGCTGAAATTAACAAAAATGTGTTAGTCCATTTGCGTGTTCCCGGAGACATTAAATGGTCAATACCTGCGCTATCCGAGCGGGTTAAGGAAGTCGCCGGCGGGTTGCAGGAACAGATTCGTGCCTGGGTAGAGAAAGTCCGTTTCTGGCAACGAGAAAAGCCCTTAACTTATGAGCAGGATCCGGAGCTTGTCATGCCCCAAAAGGTGGTTGAGAAAGTCAGTCAATTGACTCAGGGGGATGCGGTGATTGTTACCGATGTCGGACAACATCAGATGTGGGTTGCGCAATACTACGGGTTTCAAAATCCGCGCTCGTTGCTTACATCCGGTGGGCTCGGGACGATGGGCTATGGTCTTCCCGCTGCTCTGGGAGCGCAATGTGGCTTACCTGATCGGAAGGTTATCCTGTTTGTCGGTGACGGCGGAATTATGATGAATTGTCAGGAACTGGCGACGGCAGCGGATTATAATTTCCCGGTTAAAGTACTGATCCTTAATAATCAGTCTTTAGGTATGCCCGCTCAGTGGCAAAGGATGTTTTACGGTGGCCGTTATTCCCATACAAGCCTCAAAGGACATACTGATTTTGTCAAATTGGCCGAAGCGATGGGGGTGACCGGTTTAAGGGTGACAAAACCGGAGGAACTTGACATTGTCCTGGAAGAAGCGTTAGCTGCGCCTGGTCCTGTAGTAGTGGATATTCGGATCCCGGAAACAGCAGATGTCTGGCCGATGGTTCCGCCGGGCGGACGTTTGGATCAGATGGTTTTTGGGCGGTAGACTTGCCAATACCGGCAATAGATCAGTGAGTTTTTACTAATAACCTTTCCATGTGATTAATAAGTGGCCAGGCAGATGAAAAAAGCCCATAAAAAAAGCCGGATTACCGGCTTAATCATTTGGCAGAGGGTTATAATAATAAGTATAGATGCCGTGGAAGATGGCGGTGGCAACGTTCTCCCGGAATGTCTGGTTTTGTAATCTGGCTTCTTCATAGGGATTAGAAATAAAGGCGGTCTCAAGCAAAATGGCAGGCATAGTTGTATTACATAAAACATAAAATCTTGCTTCTTTGAGTCCGCGGTCCTTTGTGTCAAGCATGTCGATGGCGGCAGAGTGGATGCTGTCGGCAAGTTGTAGGCTCTTGAGATATTGAGGATTATCTATGCAATAATAAGTTTCAGTGCCTTGGATTTCAGGTTTAGAATAGGCGTTATCATGGATGCTAATAAATAAGTCTGCCTTTGTTATATTGGCTAAGTTTACCCGGGCTTGAAGGTCCTCCATTTCAGTATAATTTGCAGCCGGAGAGATATCTTTATCTCGAGTTAGAATTGTCTTGGCACCTGCTTGACGTAAGATATCATTTAAGGCAAGCGCTATTGCAAGATTATTATTTTTTTCATAAGTTTGATTTGGACCGATTGCCCCCGTATCCGGTCCGCCATGACCGGGGTCAATCAAAATCGTCTTGCCCGCTAAGGCGTTAGCGGGGATCCCTTGAAAAGGATTAGCGAGAACTTCTTTGGAAGGGTCGTAAATTTGGATAGGCGGAGGAGTAATGACATCGTCACCCCTTGAGGGAGGATCCGGTTTTTTGATTTCTGAGGGAAGTGGGGGGAAGTCTTTTAGATTAGCTGTATATTTCGAAGAAGTTTTTCCTTCAATAATGTTTTGAGAATTAGAACTAATAACGGCTGTTCCGCCAAGTATATACACTGTGCCATTCACACTTAAATCAATG
>NZ_JCAIJG010000001.1:0-1526 GCF_059735615.1 Desulfosporosinus sp. Tol-M2 | reverse complement strand
TTTACAACAACAGCGGCACAGGACACAACAGCACCTATATGGACCAGTGCCACCCTAACGGCAAGCGGTATAACCCAAACCGGGTTAACCCTGACTTGGAGTGTGGCAGCAGACAATATTGGCGTAACAAATTACAAAGTGTACAAGAATGGCACTGCGATAGATATATTACCTGTTAGTACCCTGACAAGTTTGACTTATGACGTTTCGGAGCTAACTGCCGCTACCAAGTACAGCTTCAAAGTAGAAGCAGGAGACGCAGCAGGTAACTGGAGCATTAATGGTCCGAGTACTAGTATAACTAGTATTGGTGTCCCACCAACTTTGCAAAAAAATGAAACTATATCAGGTAAGAAAATATTACTGACATTTGATAAAGCAATGGCTGATCCTAAAGGTAAACAGGTAGAATTCAGTCTGAATGAAGTAGATGGGGATGGTAATCAGGTTACCAATTCCATAATTTCAGTTGGTCTAAATAGTGAAGACAAAAAGGTAATTGAACTGACCATTAAGGAGTTAATAAAATTCGGATATACCGTAACCGTCGGATACGCAAAAGGGTCGGTAACGGCGGCAGATGGAGGAGTCCTGGAAACATTTGTGCTCCAAACTGTCACGAATCATGTTCCGCAGCCAGTAACAGAAAATTTAGTAACAGTTAGCAGCGACGGTTTAAATAAAAATATTAATATAACCGAAAAAACAAAACAGCAGGTTTCTGATCCTATTTATGTAGAGGTGCCAAGTAATGTCAGTGATGCAACTATTATTGTGTCAGAATTATTAAACGTCACAACTGGTGACACGCGCACAACAAATCCACTGCCAACGTTAAATATCAATGTCACCACAGAAATTAGCCAAGATCCAGTTAAAGTAGCTATTCCCGCGGGGACGACTATCAGTGCACCGGCTGAGTGGGATGGGACAATCAATGTCCCGACAGTGAAAGAAAAGAATACAGTAACAGTTCCGGCTGTTTCAGGGAAAACAACTGCAGTTGAATCAGTCATTGAAGTTGGTTACGGTGATATCCCGCTTACTTTCAGTAAGGCGGTAAGAATCCTTATTCCTGGACAGGCAGGCAAAGAAGTCGGCTATAGCAGAGGAGAAGTATTCACTCCAATCAATACGGTTCTAAGTGCAGACAACCAGGCTACAGCAGACAGTGAACTATCGGATGGCGAAGACGGATATATTAATGTAGGTTCCGACCTTGTCATCTGGACCAAGCACTTTACAAAGTTTGTAACCTATGCTGAAACTGCAATCCCAACCAGTGGGGGATCTGGCGGCGGTGGCGGAGGACCTGTGACTGTGACACCTCCTCCAGGGACAATTATTATCGGCGGAAACAATACCGAATATAACCAAAAAGTACTAAATGGTTTGTCTAATGCCACTACGCAGCAAAAGCAGGTTGCCCAGCTGCCGTCTAATGCCCCGGTCATAGACCCGGAAGATACTACTCTCAAAACCCTGACAACTAATGACGGTATCAAAGTAGTTGTGCCAGCCGGTGC
>NZ_JCAIJG010000126.1:0-1680 GCF_059735615.1 Desulfosporosinus sp. Tol-M2 | reverse complement strand
CCGGCTTGTCCGGGTTAGGGGATTTGATTTAAAGGTTAGGGTGTAACTGCGGCTGTGGCAGCACTGGTTTGTGTGCCAGAATAGGCATTGATACCTGTCGCGACAACCTTAATGTACTTACCTGAATCGCCAGAAGCTATGACATAGGTGTTTGATGTTGCGCCAGTAATATCACTATACTCGCCGCCAGCGGTATCACATATTCGCCATTGATACGTTGCTGTTGCTGCGCCCGGGGTTAAGGCCCCTGCTGTCAACGTCTGTCCTACTTGTACTGTACCGCTTATTGCTGCTATTGCGGTTATAGGTGTTGTTGCAACTTGTTCCGGCAGCACCTGGGTTGCTGTCAAGTCAACCTTAATACCATAGTGGGTGCGATTATTAGTTGAATTATATGCAGTTTGGGAAGCTGTTCCCAGAGTGGTGTCAGTTGTATCACTTGATGCAATTCCTACAATACCCGCACCTACTTGTGCACCAGCATCATATGCCCATCTCCATTTAACGGTCTGGGATATAGCAACCGGAGTATTACTGTTGTTGGCCACCTTGGCAATCCTAAAGGTTTCGTCATCTGTGGTCGGGTCGGTTAATGGATCATCTGTGGTTTCGGCTATCTTCACAGCCAGTGCCTCGGGAAGATCAGTAAGTGTTACCCAGTTTGCTCCATCATTTACTGAATATTCCACGGGAACCGCAGCGTTACCGGCAAGTTCCGTTATATCAATCAATACATCAGCATCAACATCAGCAATATAATTCATCTTAAGCGTAAATTCGTCTCCCACGCCGGGGGCAATAATAAATGTGGCCCCATCAGCCGCTTTTTGATTAATGTGGGTAGCGTATAAGTGGTCAAAAAGAGCCAATTCGGTATTACCCTCAGGTGCCCCCATGATGGTACCATCTCCCTGAGCTGAAAAGCTCCATCTTGCCACTAAGGCGGTATCTTGACCGGCGTATTCACTGGTGTACTTGGCGAAGGTGCCCGACAGCATCACTGTGGAAATTAAGCAGACGATCAAGAGCAGCGCACCAAGTCTAAACGTTTTCTTTGTCTTATTCATATACATCATCCCTTTCTTCACATACTCCTCTCATTTTAGTTAGCTAAATTGGTACGCCCTCTCACCTCCCTTAAATCAATTATCGTCCTCTCTTACCCACTTTCGAAGCCCACCCTAAAAGTGTAGAGGGTTGTCATACCCTAAGATGCTGTGTAAAAATGAACATAAAGAGATACACACATTTATGATGATTACATATTATGCTGTCAGCTCAAGAGATTTGTAATCTTGGGTTTCCCTTTTGGACTGCTCCAGAATAAATATTCTTACAATTTTCATTTATTCTAAATATATCGTTAGCATTTCATAAAATTGATGTCTTTGTGTCAAGTCATGACTTAGCTTGAAATTCGGCGTATATCTTTGAAAATATGCGAAAATTTGCGAAAATACTGTAATTTTAGTATAAAAAAGCCTTATAATTAGAAGTGGAGTAGTTCTTGTCCAAATCTAGGTATACGGCTGTAACCGTCGATCAGTATGTTAAGAAGTTCAGAGAAAATGGCAAGCCCATAAAGGATATCAACGACATAATTCGGAACGAGTCTTCGAAGAAACGATGTGTCCAGTACTTTTTGGAGAGATAATTCGGCATTAAGAGATAAATTTCCCT
>NZ_JCAIJG010000114.1:0-7786 GCF_059735615.1 Desulfosporosinus sp. Tol-M2 | reverse complement strand
CTGGGGCCCACTTTTCGTTATGCTGGAAGAACAGTGAATGATCTCATAAAGGACGGCATGCCGAAAACAGCAGCGGTTGGTTTATTGGCAACTATATTTAGTATCGGCGGCGGCCTATTTTTAGGAACGATAGCGGCCTTAGGTCGGAATAAAACCCCTGATATTGCGGCAACTGTGCTTTCTACAATCGGTATCTCAGTACCGGGTTTTGTTCTCGCTACTTTATTCCAGTATTATTTAGCCTATAAAACCGGTTGGTTTCCCCCGGTTGGTTGGGGTGAATGGAAACAGCTTGCGCTTCCCTCGCTTGCCTTAAGTGCCTACCCTCTTGCCCAAGTAACGCGCTTGATGCGGACAAGCATGTTGGATGTTTTAAGTCAAGATTATATCCGCACTGCTCGTGCCAAAGGCTTACCAAGCTATCTAATTATTACACGACATGCTATGCGAAATGCGCTATTACCAATTATTACGTATTTGGGACCATTCTTTGCCTATATCCTGACAGGTAATTTCGTGGTGGAATTTATTTTTAACATACCGGGTATTGGTCAGTTCTTCGTAACCAGTATCAATAATCGTGACTATCCAACTATTATGGGGATTACCATATTGTATTGCACTCTCCTTGTGGTATTCAACCTGTTGGTGGATATTGTCTACACGTTGGTTGATCCGCGGATCAAACTGGCCAAGCAGAAGGGGGCGTAAGCATGAGCTTATCACCAAGTATGTTCGAACCGGCGGAGTCTCAAGTTTCTACGGATGCAAAAGCGCATCCTGGGACGTCTCTTTGGCAAGATGCGTGGCGACGGTTTAAGAAGAATTATCTCGCTATGCCCGGTCTGGTAGTTCTTGGTCTGCTCGTGATTTTTTCTTTCGGTGGGCCGATGTTTTCGCATTATAATTACTTTACAAATGATCTGGATAATCTTTTTGCATCTCCATCCTGGATTCATCCCTTTGGCACAGATGATCTGGGAAGGGATATAATGACCCGGATTATGTATGGGGGAAGAATCTCTTTAGAAATTGGTTTAGTATCAGTGATGATTAATCTAGTACTAGGAGTCTCTTACGGTGGGATTTCCGGTTATTTTGGCGGCAGAGTCGACAATATTATGATGCGTATTATCGATATCATCTATAGTGTACCAGACTTGCTCTATGTCATTTTGCTTATGGTCTTATTGGGCCAAGGCGGCCTGATTAATATCATGATCGTCTTAGGGATTGTTAATTGGATGGCTATGGCTAGAATTGTTCGAGGGCAAATTCTTGCCTTGCGTGAACAGGAATATGTTTTGGCTGCTCGTACCCTCGGAGCAAATACCAGGAGACTGTTGTTTAAACACCTCATTCCGAATACAATTGGTCCAATTATCGTGACGCTTGCTATGCAGATCCCTGCCGCCATCTTAATGGAGGCATTTCTGAGCTTTATTGGAATTGGTATCAAGCCCCCTTTAGCAAGCTGGGGTTCTATGGCCTCAGCGGGTAGGTTAAGTATTCCCTCACATCCCAATGCCTTACTTCTTCCTTCGTTGGCTATCACTATAACAATGTTGGCCTTTAACTTTGTTGGTGACGGTTTGCGGGATGCCTTTGACCCTAAAATGCGGAAGTAGAGGAGGATGAAATATGGCGTATTTGCTGGAAGTTAAAGACTTATGTACCTCTTTCTTTACCCATACCGGTGAAGTTAAGGCTGTTAATGGTGTAAGCTTCCACTTGGACGTTGGTGAGGCTATAGGTATTTTAGGGGAATCTGGCTGTGGGAAGAGCGTTACTGCCCAATCCATAATGCGTTTAATTCCTGATCCCCCCGGGAAAATCATGGGGGGCAGTATTAATTTTATGGGGGAGGACCTACTGAAAATAAGTGAAAAACAAATGGAGTTCATCCGTGGTAAAGATATCAGTATGATTTTCCAGGATCCTTTGACCTCGCTAAATCCAGTCCTAACTATTGGATTGCAACTGACGGAGGTTCTTAAGCGGCATGAGGGGTTAACCGGCCAGGCAGCAACTGACCGTGCCGTCAAGTTTTTAGAATTGGTGGGAATATCTAATCCCGAAAGCCGTTTTAATCAGTATCCTCATCATTTTTCCAGTGGTATGCGTCAACGGGTTATGATTGCTATTGCCTTGGCCTGTAACCCCAAATTGCTCATTGCAGATGAGCCTACTACTGCCCTTGACGTGACGATCCAGGCCCAGATTTTAGAATTGATGAGAGATCTCAAGAGTAAAATTAATACCTCTATCATTATGATTACCCACGATTTAGGGGTAGTAGCGGGGCTTTGCAGCAGGGTTATTGTAATGTACGGTGGAAGGATTATTGAAAGCGGCAATACTAAAGATGTTTACTATAAACCAAAACATCCCTATACTTGGGGCCTTTTGAAATCTGTACCTTGCCTGGATGCGGATAGGAACACGAAACTTATCTCCATCCCCGGTACGCCCATAGACCTCCATAATTCTCCAAAAGGATGTGGATTTGCGCCGCGTTGCATGCACTGTATGCGAATCTGCACCGAGCAAACACCGGAATATACCCAACTCGGCGAAGGGCGCCAGGTGGCTTGCTGGCTGCAACATCCCCAGGCTCCCAGAGTAGCTGAGCTGAAAGGGAGAGTATAAACCATGGCGGTACATGAAGAATATATCTTAGAAGTCAATAACTTAGTCAAGCACTTCCCCCTGGGTGGGGGTTTGTTTACCAAAAAGAAACAAATAGTCCAGGCTGTTAATGGAATTAGTTTTAAGGTAAAAAGAGGGGAAACCCTGGGCATTGTTGGAGAAAGCGGGTGCGGTAAGTCAACGGCCGGAAGGTCGATCATTCGGCTTTATGAACCAACAGCCGGTCAGATCATCTTTGAAGGTAAAGACGTTACGAAGGCTAAAGGGAAGGATCTGATGGAGCTTCGTCGCAATATGCAAATGATTTTTCAAGATCCTTATGCTTCTCTAAATCCCCGGATGACGGTGGGGGATATTGTTGCCGAGGCCTTAGATATTCATAGATTGGCTAAGGGTCAGGAACGAACAAACCGGATTTTTGAATTGCTGAAAATAGTAGGTTTAAACCCTGAACATGCCAACCGGTTCCCCCATGAGTTTTCGGGAGGACAACGGCAGAGGGTAGGTATTGCCAGAGCATTGGCAGTAAACCCAAGTTTGATTATTTGCGATGAACCTATTTCTGCGTTAGATGTATCTATCCAGTCTCAAGTTGTCAATATGTTAGGGGAATTACAAGAAAAGTTAGGTTTAACTTACTTGTTTATTGCTCATGACTTATCGATGGTTAAGTATATTTCGCACCGCATTGCGGTCATGTACTTGGGCCGAATTGTTGAGCTTTCGAGCAGTAGAGATCTCTATTTACATCCAATGCATCCGTATACACAAGGGTTATTAAGTGCCATTCTAATTCCTGATCCAAATGTAGAAGGCAAACGCCGGCGCATTGCCCCTATGGGGAATGTGCCGAGTTCAATTGACCCTCCTTCGGGTTGTTATTTCCGGACCCGATGTCCGCATGCTATGGCGATTTGTGCCGAGGAAACGCCAGTCTTACAAGACGGGGGTAATAATCATTTAATTGCGTGCCACCAAGTAGCGATGTTACAATTATCAAGGTAAAAATGATTGTAGCGAGTATGAAGGATGGGGACAATGTGGGTAAAATATTCTGTCTAATGGGTAAAAGCAGTTCGGGAAAGGACACGATTCTTAAAAACCTTCTAAAAGATAAAGAACTGAATTTGAAGCCGGTGATACCTTATACGACCAGACCGATAAGACGCAACGAAAATCAAGGGCGTGAGTATCACTTCGTAGCTGAAGAATTATTGGTACATTATAGAAAATTGGGGAAAATAATAGAACAGAGAGAATATAATACTATTAATGGCAGATGGTCTTACTGTACGGTTGACGACGGTCAAATTGATTTGGCACAGGATAATTATTATCTTCTGATCGCTACGTTAGAGTCCTATAAAAACCTCCAAAATTATTTTGATGCGAGTAATCTTATCCCTCTGTATATTGAGGTCGATGATGGAGTTAGACTGGCAAGGGCACTAGATAGAGAAAAACAACAATCACAACCTAACTATGAGGAACTATGCCGAAGATTTTTAGCGGATAGTAATGATTTCTGTAAGCAAAAATTAGAGGCTTATGGAGTGCAAAAGCATTATCCGAACGAAAACATAATAGAATGTATCCAGAATATTAAAGCCGATATTTATAGGGTGATGCAAAGAACTAACAAAGCCACAACATAGTTGTGGCTTAAATATCATATTGGTGCGCCCGGCGGGATTTGAACCTGCGACCTCCGGCTTCGGAAACCGTCACTCTATCCACTGAGCTACGAGCGCTTGCTTGAGGACACTAAATTACTTTACTCAATAATGAGTATTTTGTCAAGCATTATCGGTCCAGAAATTTATTTCGCGGAATTATGCGCTGCGGAATAATGAATGCCTGGAAAGGATTTAAAAGTTGTCTCTTTGAAGACTCTGAAGTATAATTCAACGAGGATATAGGAAACGAGGGATTCTCTTGCACTGGAGACGCATTCGCGCATATTTTACGTTACAATTGTTGAAACACTTGCTGGGGATCGTAATAGGTGCAACGATAGTAAGTGTGAGTATTAATACATTAATTATTCCCAATCAAATTGCCGATGGTGGGGTCACAGGAATTGCTATTATCTTGTATTACTTATTTCATTGGCCCATGAGTTGGACTGTCCTTTTGCTAAATCTCCCGCTTTTCATTCTTGGCCTTCGAGTGGTGGGACGAAATTTTCTGATTTTCAGTATTGTGGGTGTCGGTGTACTCTCCGCCACGCTTTCAATGACCTCGCATCTGCCGATATTGACTCATGATACGTTGCTCGCCACTATATCCGGAGGTGTCCTTTCGGGAGTCGGGATGGGCATAATATTTCGCTCCCGAGGCTCACTTGGCGGAACAGACATTTTAGCCGTATTGTTTGCTAGAACCACCCCCTTTAGTGTGGGTCAAATATTACTGGGAATTGATGCGGTGATTTTCCTGGGGGTAGCGATCATGTTTCGACCAGAGATGGCCATGTATGCGATGGTCTATATGTTTATTGCCACCCGAGTCGTTGATTTTGTACAGGAAGGCTTGAGTCACTCCAAGTCGGTCATGGTGGTAACTACGCATCCTCGAATAATTGCGGATGAAATCATGGCAAAGCTTGATCGAGGGGTTACACTTTTTCATGCGGCCGGGGCTTTTTCAGGAGAAGTTAAACAAGTAGTATACTGTGTTATCAACCGCACAGAATTATCCCAAATCAAAGAAATCGTGCGTATGCAAGATCCACAGGCTTTTGTGGCAATTTCCGAGGTGCCTGAAGTTGTCGGGGAAGGCTTTTCATCATGGAAAGGTCATTAAGAGTCTCAAAGATACCCTCTGTAAAATGTTAGAGAAAAGGATGGGAACGAGGGATAGTATTGCTAAAACGGCGCAAACGTAGTCCTTGGAAGCGTCGCCGGACCATGTTCTTGCTTTTATTTTTGATTATTGTAATGGTCATAGCCTCGCCTTTTATATGGCGGACAGAGCGCTTAAAACGAGCGGAAAGTATTTACGACGTACCAAGGGTGAAAGAGGAATTACAGTGGTGGGAAGTGCATGGTGGTTTTTTAAATAAACTGGGCATGATTAAAGATGCATCGTTATGGCTTGAACTTAATATGGGGGGGACGAACTTAGAATCTAAATTAGCCGGCCATCAAGATGAAAAGCATCAATTTTGGCTGTTTTTGCTCAACCTGCAAAAAGGGAAGATGACTGAAGCGCAGAAGGTCTTAAACCTATTGGCTAAGACACCGCTGGGTCAGTTGGGGCAGGGGATGCTCGCAATGGTAAAAGGGGATGAGCAGGAGTCAAGCCGCCTACTGGCAGAAGCGGAACTGGATTGGAAAACTGTGCCCAAGCAGGCGCAAGTTTTGAGGCATTTAACCCTGGCTCAGGCGGCAATGAGCAGGGGTGATCATCAAGTAACCCGGACTGAGCTCGAAGCGGCACAACGTTTAGAACCCAATAATCCGGCTTGCATATCATTGGCTTTTAACATAGCCCTGGGGGAAGGGCAATGGGCAAAAGCGCGGGAGCTAAGCCGAATAATCGTGTCTCAAACCTGGCGGCCTAAAAATACGTTGTTTGAAACAAAGAAAGCTGTGCTTGCTATTCATGAAAACAACATGCAGGAGTTGTCGGATAGCCTTTCCGCCCTAAAAGAACTTCCCGGGGGAGATGCTTGCATCAACTATGTGAATGGGGTCCATGCTTTAAGTAATGGACAACTGCAAGAAGGTAAGTCTTTACTGGAACGAGCCCTGAAAAGTGGGCTTGAAGGTGGCTTGAAAGCGGATGCTCAAAAATCACTGGACCAGGTGACAGCGCGCCAAAAAGCGGATCGAATCTTGCGTTCTATTATAGTTGAAAATGGAGAATAGGGATAGTTTATTTGACAGGCGCGAGGGGTTCTTCCTGTAGATTACTTTCGGGCGGCCAAGTATTGCTCGCCTGAGTAAGCAACTGACCGACCGGGATTAAGCTGTACCCTTTGCTTTTTAGGCGTTGAATGACAGTTGGCAAGGCTTGAATGGTATCTGGTGCAGAGTCGGAGGCATGAAATAAAATAATATCCCCGGCTTTAGCCCCACCTCCCGAACGCAGCCCGTTGAGTACGTTATTGATCACAGCACTTGGGCCGGGTCGTTTCCAGTCCAGAGAATCCACACTCCATTGGATCACTTGGTAGCCTAACTTATGAGCGATTGAGATAACCTTATTATTATAAGCGCCGTTGGGTGTGCGGATTAAGCGGACCGGACGACCAGTTATCTGTTCAAGGACTTGTTGGGAAGTGGTAATCTCCTTTTCAATTTCGAGGGCTCCCAAGGTATTAAGATCTATATGGCGATTGCCATGTGAACCGATTTCATGACCTTCAATCACCATTCTCTGCACTAACTTTTGATGTTTCTCCGCCCAGGGACTGGAGAGAAAAAACGTGGCATGAATACTTTCCTGTTTGAGAATATCAAGGATTGGTTCGGCTGTTTTTTCCCCCCAACTGATATCAAAGGTCAGTCCGATCGCAGGGGTGTTGACAGTTGCTGAGTATATCGGTTTCAATTTCCCGGAAAATACAGATGTGGCATTCTCACGGTAAGCGATCAAGACGAATAATAGGATTCCCCAGAGGACAATATTGCGCCACGCTGGACGTTTGAAAATAATAATTCGCATTTGGCATTCCTCCCTCGCTTAAAAGATATTCGTTCGAAAGCCGGATCATGAGGCATAAAAAAAAAACGCCCTTTTCAGGCGCTTAATTTAAGCTAAGGGGTTATTTTAAGAAAAGTTTACTCGTCACAAAGTGGAGTAAATCAATTTTAAACAATAATTTAAGAAAAAAATGCAAGACCATAAAAGAGACAACTAATATAACAACGAAGCGGATCAGGAAGAAGGTAATGGCAAACACCCATGTGAAAACTATATTTAATACTAAGGCAGAGATATAAAGGCCCAGGATAAGTATGAGAAGTTTGAGTGCAATCATCCAATAATTTGAAGATTGGGTTGGACGATATGTGTTCATAGGTTTAAACACTCCCTTCATTGGAATTAGATTATCATATTTCGACTTTTATGTCCAGGATACAAGCTGGTTCATCTTCAAGTTCCTTTATATGTTTCTCTGTATGTTTCT
>NZ_JCAIJG010000130.1:0-2161 GCF_059735615.1 Desulfosporosinus sp. Tol-M2 | reverse complement strand
GATTTGGCAAAAGAGTATGGAGCGGATAAAGATCGCTTTGAAAAAGATTCCTCGTTTTGCGTCCATTGTGGTCTCTGTGTAAGATACTGTGCCGAGGTCAAAAAGAAGAACGCGATAGTATTTGTGGACAAAGGAAAAACTCGGGAGATATGTTTTGTTCCGGAGGTAGCCTCCAAGGAGTGCTGGGAGTGCAAGGAATGTTTTCCGCTTTGCCCTACAGAGGCGCTGCAAGCGGCTTTCGTCTTATCCAGAGCGCTCGAGTCCTCCCTGGCTTAATGGAGACCGCGTCAGCGAAATAGGCAACTATCATTGCCCTTACGGGACGGAATCAAAATACGAGTACTCTAGATTAGTCAGCTGTTCAGGATACTGGTTGAAGCGGTCCGTCGCGTCGGACCGCATTCAGTTGGCATTACATTAATTATTTGAGGATCTATTTCTGAAAGTATCAAAAAGTATCAATTAGAGGGGAGTGAGAAGATAGAGCACACCATATTTAATCGGTAATAGACTTGTGAAAGGAATTTTGACTGCCAATGTCGACTTTGAACATTGGCTTGGCCCCGAATTTTTGTAAGGCTGTAGAAAACAAGACAATAAAGATGTGAACAGGAGGTATTATATGAGTTATGATTTTATCAAGGTAAATAATGTAGATGGAGTGATTTCCATAACCCTGGATAAACCGCCGCTAAATGTTTTGACTATTCCTATGATGAAGGAAATCGCCGATGCATTTGCGTGGGCCCAAGGGCAAACCGCTAAACTTATTCTCTTAAATGCAGAAGGCAAGGCCTTTTCAGCTGGTGTAGACGTTGCGGATCACACAGCTGATAAGGTGGACGAAATGATTAGTGTCTTTGATAGCATCTTCCATAATATGTATAATAATGACAAACCCATTGTGGCAGCCGTTAATGGTGCGGCTTTGGGCGGAGGATATGAGCTGGTGCTCTTCTGTGATATGGTTGTAGCTTCGGAAAAAGCGAAGTTCGGACAACCGGAAATAGCTGTCGGAGTATTTCCGCCCATAGCTTCCTACATGCTTCCCAAATTAACCTCTATGCCCCACGCTATGGAATTGCTTTTAGGAGGCGAGGTCTTCAATGCCGCCAAGGCTGATAAGTTGGGATTGGTGAATGCTGTACTGCCCGTTGATTCCTTTGACGAAGGTGTGAAGCAATTCGTCCAAAAGTTTATGGCAATGAGTCCATTAGTGCTGGCGTACACCAAAAAGGCTATCAAAGCCGGTCTGAATAAGGGTTTTGTTGAGGGACTAAAGGCGATTGATGATATTTACCTGAAGGAATTAATGCCTTCCGCGGATGCGGTAGAAGGGCTGAAAGCTTTTATGGAAAAGCGCCAACCAGTCTGGCAGGGTAAATAAAATTATTGCATGGTTGTTCTATGAGCGTCATAGATTAGGTAACTTTCGAAAACACAAAACTATGAATTTTGATAAATTAAGACATATAAGACATATTGGAGGGAAACTGATGAAACTTGCTGGAAAAGTAGCCTTAGTTACTGGTGCTAAGGATGGCATAGGTAAGGCTGTTGCTATGGCCTTTGCTAATGAAGGAGCAGATCTTGCTCTAGCTAGTCGTTCTATTACTCGCGAAGATGATGTCGTAAAGGAAATAGAAGCGCTTGGACGTAAAGTATGCGTAGCTAGTGTGGATATAGGAAACAAAGCATCAGTACTGGCAATGGTGGAAAAAGTTAAGCAGGAACTAGGGAAAATTGACATTTTAGTTAATAATGCCGGTTTAAGTAAACCCGCTATGATGCTCAAAATGACCGAAGAGCAGTGGGATGACATTATTAATATTGACTTGAAAGGGCCGTTCCTTTGCATGCAAGCTGTGGCAGGAGATATGAAGGCTCGCGGTTTTGGCCGAATCATTAATGTGACTTCATCAGCTGGGCTGCAAGGTACTATCGGACAAGTGAATTACTGCGCTGCCAAAGGCGGACTCGTTGCTTTGACAAAAGGTGTGGCACGGGAATTAGCTAAATATGGAGTTACTGCCAATGCCATCTCGCCTTTCGCTATTACAAAAATGACAGAAAAAATTTCTACTGATCCCGGCTTGAGTGCTACGTATTTGGCCAGGGTACCTATGGGTAGATTTGGGCAACCGGAGGAAATGGCCGGTGG
>NZ_JCAIJG010000179.1:0-4225 GCF_059735615.1 Desulfosporosinus sp. Tol-M2 | reverse complement strand
TCCCGCAACTGTTCTCCACTCCCCAGAATCTCGACGATTAAGCGATCTTCCGGCAAAAAGTCTTCAATAATATCCGGCCATTCAATGAGACAAACGGCATCTTCCTGGAACGCATCTCCCACTCCAATCACTTCCGCCTCTTCCGGATATTGTAACCGATATAGATCCATATGAACCAAACGCACTTCTGAGCCCTTAATTCGTCCTGAATACTCATGTATTAAGGTAAAGGTCGGGCTAGTCACGGGGCCTTTGATACCGAATGCTTCGCCTACCCCTTGCGCAAAGGCCGTCTTTCCGGCACCCAGATCCCCGATCAACGCAACAACATCTCCGCCCCGCAAGTACCCGCCCAGTTGTTTTCCCCACCCTCGCGTTTGCTCAACTGTTGCACTCGTAACTCTAAAGTTCATGCTACCCTTCTCCTCCTTGAGACAGACATCATTATTATACCCCCTTTTAAGAAGTGCGCCAATCCAAAGGGATACTCACCATTCTTTTACTCTACCTTCGGTTGAGTTCATTCTTAATACATTTATGCCTTTAAGAATGTGCATAATAATAACGAGTGGAAAGACCTGATTTTGATCGTCTTCGAAGGGAGAATATATAACCCATTATGAAAAAAAAATTCGGTCTCGCAGTCGTTATCTTATTGCTTCTTGGAATTGGAACGGCACTTCTTCAGGAACAGCCTTCAGATACTCCGAACCAAGCAGTTGCTGCAAATATTCCGGCCGTTGATCTCGCCTTTGCAGTTCTAGGAGATATTCATGAAAATATCGACAATTTCCAAACTGCTATCGAGGATTTATACGCAATAAACCCAGGGATGCATGCGCTCATATTAAATGGAGATACGGTTGATCAAGGATTAAGTAAGCAGTATGATTCAATGAAGAAGACGCTTGAAAAAAATAAGACGTCCCTTCCTCCCGTAATGATTAAAAATATTGGTAATCATGAGTTCTTTAATTATGAAGTTAAAATGAATACCTCGGAAGACGTAAAAACCTTCATCAATCGATATTTAGAATTTGCCGGGGAAGAAAAAGTCTATCATGATACTTGGCTTAGTGGGTATCATTTTATTTCCTTAGGCTCTGAGGATGGAAACTCTGAGACTTTAGACTCAGTAAGAGCTTATATCTCAAAAGACCAGCAAAACTGGTTGAGAGAGATACTGGCGGAAAAATACGAAAAGGGTAAGCCTGTTTTTGTCTTTTTGCATCAACACTTAAATACAAACAGTAGCAGTGGCTGGGTTGGATCGGGTCAAGGCAAAGAAATNCCCATTCGTGGATATTCACGAAGGAAATTCTTTAGGAAAGTACTTCCCCAGACTCCGGGCAAACGATCTCACCATTAATGATTACATAGAGAGGACGCGAGGAGATACTAAACGGATGTTCACTCCAAATAACAATGTCCGCATCTTTCCCGGCTTCCAGAGACCCCATTCGATCTGACACACCCAGTATTTCCGCCGGATTAATCGTTACGGCCCGTAAAGCTTCCTCCATCTCCATCCCTGCTTTGCACGCTAAGGCCGCACAGAGCGGCAGTTGTTCAATCGGGGTCACGGAATGGTCGGTCATTATGGCCACCTTAACCCCCGCTTTGGCTAATATGCCCGGCGTTTGAAAGGATTTATCCTTAAGCTCAACTTTTGAACGGTTAGCCAGTAATGGCCCCACCACTGCCGGATAGCCCAGTTCAGCCAATTCTTCCGCAATTTTGTGCCCTTCCGTACAGTGTTCAATTACCAGATCCACGTTGAATTCCCGAGCTATCCGAATCGCCGTCATAATGTCATCTGCACGATGGGCATGAGCCCGCAGAGGAATTTCGCGGTTAATTACTTTGACGAGAACTTCTAAACCTAGATCCCGCTCTGGGAGTTTATCGGGCTCAGACTCACCTTGCTCAATTTTATCCTTATACGTCCGGGCATCCGCTAAGGCCTGTCGAAGGAGTGCTGCCGTTCCCATCCTGGTCATGGGCATTTTCTTTTGTTCGCCGTAAACCATCTTGGGGTTTTCCCCAAAAGCGATTTTCAAACCGGCGGGATCGCGCACAATCATCTTATCAACGATAATACCTGCCGTCTTGATAACAACTCCGGTTCCCCCAACGACATTCGCACTCCCCGGAACTGTAAAGACAGCCGTAACCCCACCCAAACGGGCATCACGGAAACCCTCATCTTCAGGGTTAATGCCATCAATCGCCCGCATGTCCGGTGTCACAGGATCCGTCATTTCGTTATAGTCTTCCCCTTCCCACCGATAGATCTCTTCTCCAATTCCTACATGACAATGCGCATCAATAAACCCTGGCAACACGAGACACCCCATTGCATCGATCACCACTGTATCCCCTTGAACGTCAACGTCCAAAGTTTCCCCGAGCGCCGTAATTTTTGTTCCCTCGACCAGAATACTCCCAGCAAATTCACGTCCGGCCATCGTTTTAATTTGACCGTTCTTGATAAATATTTTCTTTGCTTTGTTCACCATTACGCCTCCAGTTTAATAAAATTATCCCCGTCAAAACTAAGCCGCCGCCTATCCATTGATCCTCTTTGGCACGTAAGATAACCCTCTTTTCCGTCTTTTTCCTGAGTAAAATTTCACTCTTGCTCGCTTTCTCATGTTAATGCGATCACCGTTTATTATAACAGACTCTTATTTTAATGACAGCACGGAGTGAAAGTAGCCCAAATTTCCATGCGTACCTCTGTCACAGATTACTACTCAGACTGAATACAATAGTTCTGGTAAACGTATCTTTGAGGAGTGAAAAAGATATGCGGCTCTTAAAACAAGGCATGCGCGGTTCAGATGTTGCTGAAGTTCAAACGCGCTTAAAAACCTGGGGCTATAATCCGGGTCCGATTGACGGGATTTTCGGTCCCATGACTTTGAAGGCAGTAATCCAATTTCAAACCGCCCGTGGGCTAAAGCCCGATGGAATAGTAGGTCCTATTACTTATAATGAATTGCAAAAAAGTCCGTCCCTGCCTGGAACTATACCCTATATTATTAAGTCTGGGGATACCTTTTATAAGTTGGCCCAAACTTATGGAATTCCGCTGGCAAGTTTAATCGCTGCAAATCCTGGAGTTGACCCAAACAAACTATACATTGGACAACAAATTCGAATTCCGCAGACTACCCGCAAACGATCCGTTGCAGCCTGGATTCCTTACTGGCTTCAAGCTGAAGCCTTCGCCGTGGTTCAAAACAACCCCGACCTCTTTACCACGCTATCTCCCTTTTGGTATGAACTGACCTCTGATGGAGGCCTAAATGTCCTTACGAACGGTGAAGACCCTACAATCATTAACTACTCTAAAAGTCACGGGATGGATATCGTTCCCCTGATCACTAATAATTACCAGAGCCAGCCCCTCTCCGCCATCCTCAATGACCCTGCTCTCCGCCACAAGCACATCCAAGCTATCGTCAATAAAGTATCTCAAATGGGCTACGCCGGCATCGAAATTGATTATGAAAATCTCTTAGTGACAGACAAAGAGGTTTTCGTCCTTTTCTTGCGTGAGCTGAAAACCGCTTTAGGGGTTAACAAAAAAGTTGTAGCTACACTTATGGCTAAGACAAACTCCACCGGTAATACGAGCGGCGCAACTGCCCAAGACTATTATGGCATAGGGCAAGTTGTCGATACTGTCCGCATCATGGCCTACGAATATAGCTATACAACTCCCGGACCCATAGCTCCGGCTAATTGGGTAAAACAAGTTTTCACCTATGCTGTCACGGTAATTCCCCGCGAAAAGTTGGAAGCCGGATTACCCACTTATGGGTATGATTGGGGAACGAGAAGAACAGCAGTTTCCTATCAAGATGCCATGAACACAGCAAAGACGTTTAATGTCCCAATTATTGAAGACTCTCAGAATGGTCCCCATTACAATTACACGTCCAATACTGATATCCCGCATGAAGTATGGTTTACTAATGCCCGGAACTTTAAGACACTCCTGGAAATCGTTAAACAGTTAAATCTCCATGGAATCGCTATCTGGCATCCAGGAAATGACGACCCCGCTATCTATGAGGTTATCCGAAACAGTTGATCCGCTTGGCTAGGCTCAATTTTTACCGGTTCTGCCGGGGGAGCTTGAAGTTGCATGAGAAGAGACCGGCTTAACCAAAGCATAAGCTGCAAAAATAATCACGAGCGGCATGGCAGGGACTTT
>NZ_JCAIJG010000047.1:0-42858 GCF_059735615.1 Desulfosporosinus sp. Tol-M2 | reverse complement strand
GGGGGACAACCTCTAATTTTATTCACTTCCGCTGAGTGTTGCAAAGCGTTTGAGCTAAAGTTCGTGCTCCCACCTTCTTCCCTTTTCATTTTAGAAGGATATCCTTATAATAGAAGTGGAAGTCTTTAGTAATATTAAGCAAACTTGCTTGACTAAGGATAAGTCGGATTAAGTTGTTAAGGTGAGAGGGAGGGCCGGTCTTTGAAACAGTTAAGGGTTCTCGTATTCTCTGCAGCATTTGGAAACGGACATTTACGGGCAGCCGAAGCTGTTATTGAAGAGATACTGATCAAGCATCCTTCGGCAAAAATTAGCCACTTGGATTTCGGTGATTTCTTAAATCAACGGATTAATTCCATTATTAAATACGGCTATAGTGAAATTATTAAATACATCCCAAAACTTTGGGGGAGAATCTATCATAAAACAAGTAAGGTGAAGCTAAAACCCAAGGGTCAATATTTCTTAGGCAAAATGGGGCGAAGCAAGTTCCTGAAATACGTTCATGAATTTAAACCGGATTTCATCCTCTGTACATACCCTACCGTTTCTTCGATTCTGGCGCAACTGAGATGCGAGCAACTTCTTCAGGTCCCCGTGTTTACTATAATCACGGATTATTCGGTTCACTATCATTGGATCCATCAGGGTGTTGATGGTTATATTGTAGCATGTGATGAAGTGAAGGAGAGTTTAATAGCCTGGGGAATCAAAGCGGAGCGCATTTTTATGACCGGGATCCCGGTAAGCTTAAAATTTGAAGAGGAAACTGATCAGGCGCAGATTTTCGCCAAGTTAGGGTTAAAGCCTGATCGGCCAACCTTTTTAGTGATGGGAGGATCGTATGGTGTTTTGAAAAGCGCGAAAAGAATCTGTAAAAAACTCGCAGATTCTCCTGTCCCGGTCCAGGCAATTATTGTTTGTGGGAAAAATAAAAAATTGTATCTCTCGTTGGAAGAGGTCATTGCCCAAGGCCGAAACCCTATGCTCCGGTTCGAGTTCGTGGATAATGTAGAGGAGTTAATGTCGGTTTCTGATTTGATTATCACAAAAGCGGGTGGGTTGACGGTTTCTGAAGCGTTAACGAAGCATTTGCCGCTTATTATTTACAAACCAATTCCCGGCCAGGAAGATGAAAACGCATCTTTCGTCCAGCGCATAGGTGCTGGTTGTATAGCAGAAAACGAGCAGGAATTGGAACAGCTTCTCAACCGCTTCTTAAGGTATCCCGAGGATATTGAGAAAATGCGCAAAAAAGCGGCCGTCGCTTTGCCGGGCCACTCCACAGAACGGGCCGTGGAAGGAATATTTCAATTGGTTAAAATCGTTCTATGAACTCAGGTCCGGAGTCCGGGATTGTTTTTCATTTTAGCAAATAAATAAGGAGCGTTTAGTTAATGAATAATGGAAAAATGAAAAAACCTTCACCATCAATCGATGATTGGCTCAAAGAAGCAAAAGGTGATTCAATGGCTTTACAGGAAGGGATGTTTTTAGTCCATAATGGCGTCGTGCGTCAGACGCCCAAAGCCAAGGTCCGCCAAGGGCTTGATGATGGTTCGTTGGTAAAAGGAATGGAATTTGCATATGATGCAATGAAAGTAGATGCGGCGATTGCTGAAACCTATAAGATGACCGGCATCTTCCATGTCAGGGTTTGGCTTAATGAGGGCCAGCTCGAGATCGGTGATGACATAATGTACGTGCTGATAGGCGGCGACATTAGACCACATGTTATTGATGCCTTGCAATTCCTGGTTGAAAAGATTAAAAGTAAATGTGTTATCGAAATCGAACAAAAATTGTAATTAACCATAGGTTGTTGTGTTGGTATGAACAAATATTTAATGCGTTGGTTGAGAGATAGAAGTTCTCACACCAACGCATTTTTTATTGAGAATTATTAAAGACCCCGCCAGGATTCGGGACGAAGACGTTCCAGGGATTGATTCTCGATGACGTTGTCAAGAGTCTCTAATATCGCTTCCCGGTCAGCGGGGAGTGTGGCGCGGAGGGGCAGGTAATTGGAAGCGTGATTACAACGAAAAACACAGTTGGTGACGTTAAGATGCTCAAGCAGGGTTCGAATTTCAGTCAAAGATTCGAGGGGGGTAATAAGTTGAAAGATTCCTCGTTTGATCGCCTTGTTTATGGGCGCGCTTGGCTCCACCATCAAGGTTAGGGCCCCCAGATAGGGAGGGTCGATGGCGCTGATGACCCGTGCGGTATCAAGAGCATGCTCCTGCGAATGAGCTTTACCGCCCAGACCAATTATGACGGTACAGGAGAGAGCTAAACCGCTCTCTCTAATTTTTTGCCCGGCAGTTACCATCTGCTCAGGAGTGACTCCTTTCCCGACGGATCTTAGGATTCCGGGATTGCCGCTTTCAACGCCTAAATAAACGAGCGTGAGCCCATGTTCTTTCAGGGCCGCTAATTCTTCGGGGTTCTTGGCGAGTATGTCTTTAGGGCCCCCATAGATCCCTACCCGTTGAAGACGGGGGAACTTTTCGTAAAGACGATCAAGGATCTCAATCAGCAATAAGGAGTCGACGACGAGCGCATCTCCGTCCGCGAGAAAAATCTGTTCGGCGTCGGGCTCATGCGCCAGGGCTGTGGTGATAATCTCGAAGATTTCCGCGCGCGATTTTATGCGAAAGGTTTTATCTTTAAACATGGTGCAAAAGGTGCAGGCGTTATGCCGGCATCCCACCGTGATTTGCAAAATAAGACTATTTGCTTCGCTGGGTGGACGATAGATATTTCCTTCATAAAACACATTACCATCTCCTCGTCGTTTTTAGGTTATAAACTTCTATTCTTACAAGGACGGGGTTAGTACCTGCACGGTGATGATAGTATTATATCTGATAATCAATATGGACAGCAAGGTTGGGAGTTAGTGACCACATGGGTTATCTGGTTCTATTCCTTTAAACGTTAGAGCGTATTCGCCAATAGCATCCTGTCGTCACAACCTACGGTGGAGGAATAGAGTGTCAATATAAATACCGCGATCCCCGCATCAAGCCGGCACCGTTTTGCAGTAGTGCGGAGTCTAATGAGAAGGCAACGAGGCTCGGTATATAAGATGCCGTATAATTACTTGAGAAAATAACCATTGATCAATATTGCATTAATATGTACAATATAGCTAGAAGTAGTTTAATATAGTTGGTTATAGTTTGATATATAAAAAAATAATTTGCTTCGAAAGTGAGTAGTATGGATAATTAGTTATTAAATTGACAAGAGGCAGGTGGATTTATGGTCAGTAATATCTGATTGTGCCCAATGAAACCAGCAGAAAAATTGAAATCAGAAGAAAAGGAGTTTAGCGGTATGAAAAAGACACATATTTCATTAATTATTGTTGTAATGCTTATATTAAGCTTTACGGTCAGCGGATGTGCTACTCGGACATCCACTAAAGAGACTACGATTACCGTAACAGACCAACTGGGCCGGACAGTAACTGTCCCCACAAATATCACGAAAGTAACCGGGACACATCATTTTGGACCTAATGTAGTCTATGCACTCGGCCAGGGTGATAAACTGACGGACTATGCCATACCCGGAAAGCTCGGAAGTGCTTTAGCGAGAGTTGATAAAGTGTATGCTTCCAAACCTGTGGTTTTCCAGGGAGCGAGTTACAATATTGAAGCAGCGATTGCGTTACAACCACAAGTGTCATTTGTTTATGCTTCTTCCGATAAAGACCTGATCTCTCAATTCGAAAATGCCGGAATTAAAGTTGTTGCCGTTAAAGGCGAAACGATGACGGAAAGTTACGAAGCCATCAGACTGATTGCGACTGTTCTGAATTGCACAGATAAAGGTGAAGCTTATATAGCCGAATGTGAAAAATTACTTAAATTGGTCAAAGACAGAGTAGGGGATATTCCTGAGGCACAGAAACCCAGAGTCATGTTTGCCGGGCCGAAAAGTGTCTACACTGTTACCAGCGGCGATATGCTGGATACGACTCTGATGGAATTAGCCGGAGCAGTCAGCGTTTCCAAGTCGATCAAAGGGTACTGGACGGAAGTCTCGCCGGAGCAGGTAGCAACCTGGAACCCAGATGTAATTATTCTTGGCTCTATATTAGATACTTACGGTGATGATGCAATTTATAAAAACTCCCACTTCAAAACTGTCAAGGCGATCAAAGATCAAAAGGTTTATAGCATGCCTTCCAATATCGGTTGGTGGGATTTCCCTGCACCGAATTGTGTTTTGGGGGTAGTTTGGATGGCTAAAATGTTTTATCCCGAAAAATTTACAGATATCGATATGACCCAAGTTGCCGATGATTTCTATAAGAAATTTTATGGGCATACCTTTACCGAAATGGGCGGTAAGCTATAATTTTGCCGCACATAAGCGTAGGAGGGAAAAATGAAAAACCGGACATGGATCATTCTGACAGCGTTATTTGTAATTTCCCTCATAGTTGCCCTGAGTATGGGACGATTTGCGGTTAGTATCACGGATATTTGCAGTATGGTTTTACATGGTCTGGGGGTAAAGGGGTTTTTACCCTCTCCCTCAGAGCAAGCGCAGATGGTATTTTGGAATGTCCGGCTACCCAGGATTATTATGGCCATTGCTGTGGGCAGCGGTATATCTGTGGCCGGCGTTGTTTTTCAAGCTATCTTCCGAAATCCGCTTGCAAGTCCTGATATTTTGGGGGTATCAGGGGGAGCAGCTTTTGGGGCAGCTCTCTGTATTGTCTATTTAACAGAAGTTTCTCTGGGGATTCAAGGATTCGCTTTTTTCTTTGGCATTCTGGCTGTCTTTATCACCTATATACTCGCAGCGCGGAGCCTTGATAAGTCCACGTCCGTCCTTGTTATTTCAGGGATTGTTGTCTGGGCACTTTTCCAGGCGGGATTATCGATCCTCCAGTATCTTTCCGATCCTTATGACCAACTGGCAAAAATCATGTTTTGGACCATGGGCAGCTTTCAGACAAGCACCTGGGAAAAAGTGCAGCTTACTCTGCCAATTATTATTTTAGGGACTGTGATCCTGACCATTTTTAGTTGGCGGTTAAATATTATGACGCAGGATGAGAAGCAGATTCTTTCCCTTGGGATCAATGTCAAAAAGTGGCGGGTATTATATATTGGTGTCGGCACCCTGATTGTCGCCTCTGCTGTATCTACGGTTGGGGAAATAAAATGGGTCGGTTTGATTATGCCGCACATCGCCCGTTATCTGGTTGGTACTGAGCACAGAAGACTGGTGCCGGTTGCCGCATTTTTAGGAGGGAGTTTTATGCTCCTGATGGACACGCTGGCACGTACCGCAACGTCCGCGGAAATACCGATCAGTATTATTACGTCGATTATCGGCGCTCCGTTCTTAGGATACCTGGTATTAAGCAGGAAAGGCGGTGTTGCAAAGGGTGACAATTGAAATAACTGACCTTACTGCGGGCTATGGTAAAAAGTCAGTGTTAAAAGGTATTAATATTCGGGTAAGTGAAGGCAAAATTTGTGCCTTGCTGGGGCATAACGGCTCAGGGAAAACGACGCTCATGAATTGCATCAATGCGCTGCTGAAACCTTTCAAAGGCAATATTGCGATCATGGGCAAAGAAATCAGCAGACTTGACAGAGTTCGCATTGCCCAGCTTGTCAGTGTTGTACCGCAAAGCAGTTATTCTTCTTTTAGCTTTCCGGTGCTGGATATGATTTTGATGGGGAGCGCAGCAAGATTAAAAGCCTGGGCAGCTCCCGGAGAAAAAGAAATAAATAGAGCGCATGATGCGATGAAAGAAGTCGGAATTAATCATCTGGCCGATGTCTTGTATTCGGAGCTTTCGGGTGGGCAGCAGCAAATGGTTTTATTAGCGCGAGCCTTATATCAGGACACACCGCTGATGCTCTTGGATGAACCAAATTCACATCTGGATTTTTGTAATCAGCACCGAATGATGGAACTTATGAAAGAGGTTGTTAAACTGCGCGGTGTCACGGCTCTGGTGACTTTACATGACCCAAATCTTGCGCTTTATTACTGTGATGAAATCATTATGCTTAAAAACGGATATGTTATCGCCCAAGGGCCATCCGAAGAGGTATTGACCAACGTGAATTTAAGACAAGCCCTCGGAGAGAACATTGCTATTGAAGGAACAAAGGGCGGGCTGCAGGTGGTTGTACCGCGTCATCTCTCCATTTGCGCTGCAGAAACAGGGGAGACAGAAAAGGAGGCGACAAGGAGTGCAGTGTAATTACTGTGAATGGCGTTGTGAATTAAAGAATGATAAATTCGGTGTATGTAAAATGTACTATGAAAATAACGGAGAAATTGCAGAGTGCTTTCCTGATAGATGGTGTACCTGCGGCATTTCCAAGGTAGAATCGATTCCTTTTTATCATGCCTGGCCCGGCAGTAAAAGTATGGTTATCGGAACAAGCAGCTGCAATTTTGAATGCAAATATTGCTCCAACTCGTATATCGCCAGGGAAGATCCGACGAAACAGCAGCGGGGTATGTTTGAGTTTACACCGCAAGAGCTTATAGGAATGGCAGTCAAACAGAATTGCCACAATATTGTTTTTAACGTAAATGAACCGACTGTATCCCTGCCTTCGCTGATCAATGTCAGTAAAGAAGCTAAGAAAATCGGAATGCCGATGGGATGTTTGACAAATGCCTATATGACTGAGGAGGCAACCGAGATCATGGCCGATATATTTTCATTTATTAATATCAGCCTGAAAGGGATGGTCCCGGAGTTTTACCGTGAATATATCGGGATAAAAAATGGGGATCCTATCTTTCGCAATATCCGCCGGCTGGCCCGGACCAACCATATAGAAGTAACATCGCCGGTGATCCAGACGGTCAATGACCACGAGCTGGATGAAATGGCCGATTTTCTTTCGGAAATCAACAAAGATATCCCGTTCCATGTTTTCCGCCTGCTGCCCGAATACAAGATGAAAGATACCGAGTATCCGCATATTGACCGGATCAATGATTCCCTGAACCAGGTCAGAGAGAAACTGAATTATGTCTACTTCCATAACTTTGTTGGTTCTGACTGGGTCAATACGGTCTGCCCTGAATGCAAATCGGATGTAATTGAAAGATTAAGCCTCGGCTGCGGTGGGGACAGGCTGTATAAATTCTCCTGTCTGAATAATCAATGCCAGGTATGTGGCAGAGAAATTCCGATTCACGGTAGGAAGGTCAATTGGAATACACGGGAGGTGTCCTGAATGAGTGTGGGAATTATCGATGCCAGAGAATGGCAAAGAGTTTTTGATTTGAAAACCGGGCAAAAAGCGGATATCGAACATCCAACGGTTGACATGGTCAAAGGGATCATTGCCAAGCATTCTTTTCCTGGGGATGTAGAGATGGCAACCAATGCCTGGGTAACCGATACGGCATTGGAACTGATCGAAAAATACCAGCCGCAATTTGCTTTTATCAGCTACGGCTTGCCGTATTTTACGCTTCGGTTCCATGATAAAACGGCAGATGAAAGACAAAATATAATTCAATCAGTTTTTGCAGAAGTTGACCGGTTTGTCCGGGATTCAGGTTTTACCCCGGTTATTGTTGGTTCAGGAGGCCTTGTCCCGCTAAAAGGATATATTGATATAAGCCGCCTGGACGGGTTGGCTATAGCCAGTAACTGGTCAGCCAGCTATGCAGGTATACATGATGCAAGCGCAAGAGATTTAGACTACCTAAATAGCTTGCCTCAGATAGAGCGTATTGTGAATAAATTCGAGCTGTTAAACCTCTTTGATGGAAAACCCGAAGAGGGGTTCCGGCTGCCGGAATATTTAGTGGTTGCCAAGGAAGGGTATACCTATAAGTCTGCCGGCACAACACTCAGGAAGGCTGTCCAAATTCCAGGGAAAAACTATTTCATTCCGATATCGACCGATCTGGGAAAAGTAAGCAGCATTATTGACATTCGCAGATTGATTGAAAATCATCTCCCTAATAAGAAGATCGCGCTGATTGTTATTGAGGGACTTGGAGAAGAAGACTTTCCTTTACCGTACAGGCGCTGTATTAACTCAATCGGCTGGTACCACTATGAACAAGGGGAATTGCAGTTTTTTGCAATGTATATGGGAAGACATCATTTCTTGGCATATCCCCAGGGGTACCGTTATTATGAAGATGATGATGAGAATCAACCGTATCCTTTTTCCGGTTATTTTCGGGATATTCCCACAGATACCATTGGCGTAAATATGAGACTTAAAAGAATAGCAGTTGGCAGCAGAAGCATGTTTCCACATACGACTACCGGTGCGGACATTTGCATTGAGTGTTTTGCCAGAAATTTATTTAATCAAGGTGTTATGGCGACGATCAACGATGTTATTCTTTGTTAGGACTTTAATCCACTCCAGGGATATTACTACGGATACTACCGGAGCACAAATGGGGATTAAACGAATAGCAGTCGGTAGCAGAAGCAAGTTTCCTCATACTATAGAATGCTTTGCCAGGAATCTCTTTAATCAGGGTGCATGGCAGTGATCAAATAGGTTTAGGGAGGAGGGATAATTTATGTGTCAACAAGACAACAATTCCTGTGCTTGTCAGCAACCGGAAAAACTTGTAGGTAAGCCGGGAGAATGTAGTCCCAAACAAATTAAAGAGTGTCATGGTGAAGAAAATGTATGCTCTTGTTTTCAGGAAAAAGAAAAGGAAAAGTAAAATTAAACGCGAGGTAGTATTAGAAATAGATACGGCAGTCAAACCGTATTTATTTCTGATATTAATAATAGACAAGGAGAAAGGTGCTAATGGATGAGATTAGAATAAGGCCTGTTGGTGTGGTGCATTCATCTCAGGTTGATCTTGCATCAGTGATACCATTTCACGGGCAAACGGCGAGGATAGAAATTTTTCCTGAATATGCCGGGGCCTTAAAAAATATTGATAAACATTCCCATCTCTGGATATTATCCTGGTTTCATCTGGCAAACCGGGAATTGCTTGAAACATCTCCCAAGTCAGTAGATCCTTATGCACCTGTCTTTGGAGTTTTTGGCTTAAGAACAGCTGCACGTCCCAATCCTATTGGTTTATCTCTGGTAAAACTGGAGCAGGTTCAAGGAAGAAATTTGCTTGTCCAAGGTATAGATACCGTTGATGGTTCTCCAATTTTGGACATTAAACCATATTTTGAGCAGGATATTATTTTCTCTCCCTTGGCTCCTTATATAAGGCCTCATAAAAAAGAGATGCTTTATCAAATGTTCTATGTCGAAGCTTTGCGTCATCACCAGGAGGAGTGTGAAGGTTTTTATCTGGCGTTACGCATGGCGATGATAGCCGAAGAGAAGCTCGGCAAGCTGCATGACCCGGAGCTGTTGGTAACGGTCGTGGGCTCACCTTGCATTGCAGATACCGTTCAGGGGCTTACAAGGGCCAGAGTTGCCAATCCGCCAAGATTCAAATTTATTGAATCTGCAGAAGAAAGTTATGTTTTGTGGGACAATTATACCCGACAAGTAAAAACTGCATTAAAGATCAAAAATGTGACTAAAGATGATATTAGTAATCTATCCGTTGAAGATCTCTTCGATATAACGGACACTGAATTGAAGTAATATACCACGAATTGGGACGGAAAGGTTACTAAAGAATGGTGATAACCAGAGGTCAAATAGAATTTTCCTTTACCTAAAATTCCGGAATCCGCTAAAATACTGGATATTTATCTTTTCGGGAGTTAAAACGCAGACACACGGCAATTTATCCAGGCAAGTGCCTCTATCCTTTGGCCATAAGGTTTTGAGGCACTTCTTGTGTGATATTGGACTTTCGAAAGAGGGAAATAATGAAAAATATGTTGGATTTGGAGCAAAAGAAAATCGGCTTATTGATGTTTGAATTTTCTCTACCTGCCATTATTGGCATGTTGGTGGGGGCCTTATATAATGTTACATCCCGGGCGTTTCTTGGTAAAGGAGTTGGAACTGTAGCGATTGCAGCGATTACCATCGCTTTACCGATGCAAACCCTTCTATGGGCCGTAATGATGCTGGTTGCTATCGGCACGACATCGCTAATATCCATACGCCTTGGGGAAAAAAAGATAGACGAAGCGGAAAAAATAATTAGCAGCGGCACGACGATTCTAATCCTGATCCCTTCTTTGCTTACAGTTATCTATTTCCTTTTTGCCAATCAAATATTAACTCTATTTGGGGCAAGCCCGGAAGTATTGCCGTATGCAAGGAGTTATACTGATTTGATCATGCTTGGTTCAATTACGAGTTCGATTTCCTTCGGTATGAATAATTTTATCAGGGCGGAAGGGAATCCCAGAATTGCGATGGCAACGCAAATTATGGTTTCTTTACTAAACATTTTTTTCAATTATATTTTTATCTTTCCTCTCGGTATGGGCATTCGGGGGTCTGCACTTGCGGTCGTTGTTGCCCAAAGCATTACTGCGCTTTTTGTTCTAGCCTATTACCTATCTGGCCGAAGTTTAGTTAAGATAAGAATCAAGTATCTTTTCCCGCGCCAGCGAATTACCGCTGGTATCTTTGCGATTGGTTTTGCACCGTTCTCGATGCAAATTGCTGGTGTGATTCAACAAACGATTCTAAACCAAACGGTGAGACACTACGGCGGTGACTTGGCTTTATCGACCATTGGGATTCTAATCTCATTGTCAGCTCTGATTTATATGCCAATTATGGGTCTTGGGCAAGGAGCCCAACCAATTTTAGGTTTCAATTATGGTGCACGTGCTTTTAAACGTGTCAAAAGGACCCTAAAGCTTGCGATTATTTCTGGAACGGGTATAGCTTTGGCTAGTTGGGTCATTATTATTGTTGCAGCAGATCCTATTCTCAGGCTTTTCAGTAATGGTGACGTTGAGCTAACGAAAATGACATCTCATGCCATGAAGTACTATTTCGCTTTGATTCCTTATTTGGGGTTCCAAATTGTATCCACGAGCTATTTTCAAGCAACCGGCAAGCCTGTTCAGGCTACCATTCTCAGCCTGTCACGCCAAGTCCTGATATTCATACCGCTTTTGCTAATCTTACCGCATATTTGGGGTATTAACGGGGTTTGGAGAGCTGTTCCAATCTCAGATGCACTGGCCTGTACCTTAACTTCTGTACTAATCTATTTTGAAATTAAAAACATAAATTATAAGGAGAAAAACATTAGTAATCATAATGAATAAAATGAAATTCAACCTGGGGCATCAGAAGGCGTTTTGAACAAGGAAAGGTTCAATTAGACCACACCAAGTTTTTATGTTATGACAAGGTTGAATATGGAGAATTTATTCAATAGAAAATTTCCGGTTTGAGAATTGTAATATTGGCACGGTCAATCAAGATTAATTGATCTTTTTGCATTTGGGATAATTCCCGAGATACGGACGGCCGTGTCACGCCGATTAACTCGGCGATTTCAGTCTTTTTATGAGCGAGCTTAAATGACAGCCGGTTCGCGGTTTTAGTTTGTTCACTCAAGTAAAGGATCAATCGTGATTTGACGCTTTTTTGATTAAGCAAATTAATTTTGCGGCTGAATAGCAGGAGCCGGTTTGATATAAAAGCAATATAATTTCTACTAAAGTGGGGACTTGCGTTTAACAGCTTTTCAATTTGTTCAAAGGGGATATACAAGATGATAACTTCCGATATGGTCGTTATACTGAATAAATAATTGGATTCTTCGGCATATAAAAGCCCTTCTCCAAAGGAATCTCCTTCCTTTAAAAACCCAAAATTGAAGCTCTCTCCAGAGGGTAAGGATTTTTTGAGTGATAAAACTCCTTCGAGGATAAAGCCTATCGCATTGCACGTATTGTATTCCTGAATAATCAAGGAATTTTTTTTATATTGATCTACTTTACACGCATCAAAATCAATCAGTTTTTCTAAATCAGAAGCTGTAAAACCATCGAATAGATCAGTCTTAAGTAATTTATTCATATATGGAAACATATTTACCCCCTAAAGTGTAACTGCGGTTACATAATATTATAAGGCAAACGATTATAATATGTAATAGTCAATGTAGTATAATGTAGTATATAGTTTATTTTAGGTATAAGGGGGATGGTTAAGTATTAAATGAACTATTATGGATTGATATACATCGCTAAAATTGATTATATATAGATTATATACTAGGATTGTTAGTTAGCTATATTCCTATTTATCCCATTAACATTTATAATACTGACAACAGATGGGATAAAGTTATTAATCCCATATTTCCGGCACCATCTTCATTAACATTTTAATACTGATAGAGATAGGATAAAGCCTTGATTAAATTAGAGAATATTTCCAAAAGTTTTAATAAATTAGGGGTACTGTACGCCTTTAGCTGCACGATTGCGAAAGGAGAGTTCATTTGTTTCTATGGCCCTTCAGGCATAGGAAAAACAACCCTGTTGAATATTCTTGCCGGATTGAGCCATCCGGACAGCGGTAAATTGGAAAATATGGCGAAAAAAATCGGCTATGTCTTCCAGGAACCAAGACTTATCCCATGGTGCAGCGTTTTCGACAATATCGAACTGGTCTTGTTTGGTATCTCTTCCGATTCCAAAGAGAAGCGCGCTGAACTGATTCGTACCTTGCTGCAAAAAGTTGATTTGGATCATTTTGCGCAATATTATCCTTCACAATTGAGCGGCGGCATGAAACAGCGGGTTTCTTTGGCCAGAGCGTTTGCTGTTCAACCGGACCTTTTACTATTGGATGAACCTTTCAGCTCCCTGGACTTTAAGTTAAAGGACACGCTGTGTGCCTATTTATTGGATTTGCTCTCATGGAAGCCTTGTACGACTGTTTTTATCACGCACGATCTGGATGACGCAATCCGTATGGCTGACCGAATATTCTTCCTGAAAGACAGGCCTTGTCAAATCAAATATGAATACATACTGAAAGTTCCCCAGAGGCAAAGAAATGAGCGATTTGTCTTTACCCAGAAAACCCAAATTCAATCTCAACTCAGTCAATACTACTTTACTTAAGCTAATAAAGATGAAGGATTAAGGAGCTAAAGGAGATAAATATATTCAGGAATAAAGGAAATGGAGAAAGAGGGGAAAAATCTTGAAGAAAGTACTAATTATTATTACAGCATTGTTTGTTGTGTTGACTATGCTGGGCGGTTGCGCACAGCAACCACCAAAATTATCAGAACTGACAATTGCTACATCACCCGGTCCCATTACCTATCCGCTTGCCAAAATGAAGGAAGATAACCTGCTTTCCAATATCGCCGATAAAACAACCATTAACGCCTGGGCGACTGGCGATCAACTGACGGCCATGGTGACGTCGAACCAGGTGCAATTTGCCGCATCTCCGCTGACGAACGCGATGATGCTCTACAATAAAGGGGTTAAAGTCAAGTTGATTAACGTATCGGTGTGGGGAATGCTGTATGTGATCAGTTCCGATCAGCAGCTTAAGAGCCTTGACCAGCTGAAAGGGAAGACCGTTGCGGTCGTGGGAGGGCAGACGGGACTGCACGCTTCGGTTTTCCGCCATTTACTGATTAAAAATAATATTAATCCGGACAAAGACTTGACGATTGTGGACACGGACCAAACCTTAGCAGCCACGAAGCTGATTTCCAAAGAGATTCAATACGCGATCTTAAATGAACCCAATTCCAGCATCGCTTTAATGAATGCCAAACAAAATAATGTTGCGTTATATCGCAGTATCGATCTTCAGGCGGAATGGGCTGAAATAACGGGTAAAGCGGATGCCAGGATTCCCTGGGCCGGCTTGATCGTTGTCGGTGACAGCGCCAAAAATGACGTGCTGATCAAGACCGTCCTGACCCAGTATAATAATAGCGCCAAATGGGTCAACGAAAATCCCGCTGCGGTCGGAGACATTACCGTCAAATATTTCCCGACGATGAAAGCGCCGGCAGTGACCAATTCCATTCCTTTTTCCAGGCTTGAGCCCCAATCCGCCGCTCAAAGCCAGGAACTGGTGGAAGAATTCTACAATGAATTACTGAAAACAGCCTCACCCCAATCCATTGGAGGAAAGCTGCCTGATGCGGGCTTCTATTATCAAGGTAAATAAGACAATCCTCTGGAAAATCACCGGCGTGCTTTTGCTGCTGGCCATCTGGGAGATTATCGCAGCATTTTCCCACCCGTTAATTGTTCCCAATATACAGCGCACCGGTAGTGCACTCTATACAATGGCTGTCAGCGGAGAAATCGCCGGTACTTTATGGTTAACCATTCAGAAAATGTTAACCGGACTGGCGATTGGGGTTGTCCTGGGTGTTGTTTTAGGGAGTTTGGGAGGATTAAGCCGGACATTCAACGGGATGTTTATGCCGTCCATCAATACGATTCTGGCGACACCCAGCGTAATTTTTGTGATCATCGCCATGGTTTGGTTTGGAGTTGGCAGTACGCTGGTGATCTTTATTGTCGGCCTGCTCGTTTTTCCGATCATGTATATGAACACCGTCAAAGCTATCCATACGATTGACGGGTCCCTGCTGCAGATGGCGCAGGTCTACCGGATTCCCTGGAAGTATAAAATGCGCAAACTCTATCTGCCAGGCATCTTGAACGGCTTCATCGCCGGATTCACGCTCAGCGCGGCTTCAGCGATTCGTCTGGCCGTCTTTGCCGAAGTGTTCGCCGGACAGAACGGGGTCGGACCTGCCATAACACAAGCGCGCAATTACCTGGAAACAGACAAGCTTTTTGCCTGGGCGATCATCTTAATTCTTTTGGTCGTGGTTATTGAATTGTTTATCCTGCGACCTATTGAAAAATTCATTAATAAACGCACAAACGCTTAATGGTATGGAGGAAGCTATGGAAGATATTGTACTTAAACCCGTGGGTGAAGTGAGGACAACAGAGCATACCCTTTCGACAATGCCCTTATGGGGGGAGGAACTCTCGATCATAGAAATATACCCTGAATACGCACCGGCCTTGTTGAAGATCCAGGAACATTCACATTTTTGGATATTGTCCTGGTTTAATCAGGCTGACCGGTCTGTATTGCGGAAAAGACCGGAACGGGTGAATCCGGACCTGCCGGAATATGGCGTCTTCGGCATCAGGACCCCTTTCAGACCCAATCCGATCGGCCTTACCCTGGTCAAACTGGAAAAGGTCGAAGAAAACAGGCTTTATGTAGCTGGACTCGATGCGCTCGACGGTACGCCGATTATCGATATTAAACCCTATTTTGAACAGGATATAATTTTTTCACCTAAAGCACCTTATATCAGTCCTGGGAAACGGGAAAGAAAATATCCGCTACTAATGAAAGAAGCGATCAATCAGCACCAGGAAGACTGCGCTGATCTTCATATCGGCATACACATGGCCCTGATTGCCGAGGAATATTTCGGCAAGCTGAATTCAGATGATTTAAGGGTTGCCGTAACCGGTCCGCTGTGTTTGGGCGATGTGCTGCAGGGCTTAACGCGGGCCCGGCTTGCCAATCCGCCGCGGTTCTCTATCACATCTTCTGACAGTGTTTCAAGCTCGGTATGGTATAAGGGCGGCAAGACCCTGACTATTAAACAGCGGAAACCAGAGATTGAAGTTGAGGATGCCAGGAATATTTCCGATGATGAGCTGTTCATCGTTGTGTTTTTAGGATAAAGATTTAGGAGGTTTTTTATGAATCATGAACATTTGGAAAATGTCCTTCGTTTTCATGGACACCTCTGTCCGGGTGTCGCTTTCGGTTATCGGGCCGGACTCTATGCCTTGAAGGAATTCGGCGCGGCGCAAGGTACTTTGCGGGATACGCATATTGTCATTGCCGAAAATGAGGTCTGCGGTCTGGATGGAATCCAGATCATGACAGGATGCACGGTAGGCAATGATGGTCTGCTGATCCAGAATATCGGAAAACAAGCGTTTATTATCATCGCCAAGAAAGACGGTCACGGGCTAAGGGTTCTTCTCGATGTGCCTTTATGGGACAGTGAGCATCCGCTGATGCTCCATGCTAAAGTGAAAAGCAAGACAGCGACACCGGAGGAGAAGAAGGAATTCTTCGCGTTGCGCACTAAACGGGGGCAAGAGATCCTGTCAATGACCGATGACGAACTGTTGAAGGTTTTCACAGCAAGCTATCCTTATACTGAAAAAATACGCTTATTTCCATTCAAAACCTGTGACCAATGCGGGGAAGCGGTTATGTCTCCCTTGATCAAGGAAGTTAAAGGCAAATATCTATGCCAGTCGTGTGAGAAATGAATCCGAGAAACATCCTGTTTGCGCTTAGCTTTGCCGGATTTATCGTCATCGCGGATAACTGGGTTGTTTCACCGATACTTCCTGCCATTGCCCAGGATATGGGCGTCAGCATTGCCGGCACCTCTCTGCTCATTGCCGCATATATGATCCCTTTTGGCCTGTTTCAGCTTGTTTTTGGCTATCTCTCCGATCGGTTCGGTAAAAGGCAGGTTATGAGCCTTGCGATGGTTTTTTTTACCATCGGGACAGCCTTATGTTCTATGGCGGCCGGATTAACCGATTTAGCAATATACCGCTTTTTGACAGGGGTTTTCGCCGGATCGGTGATGCCGATTTCCATGGCGCTTATTGGGGATGTTTTCCCGTTGGAGCATCGCCAGTCAGCCATTGGCACTTTTCTGGGTATAACCAATATGGGGCAGGGATTAAGCTTAATCATCGGTGGTTCAATCGCCTATTTTTTTCATTGGCGCGGCGTATTTGCGATTTATGCCCTTTTTTCCATCGTGGTCACCGTGATGTTATTGACCGTCGGCAGGAAGATCCCGTCGGTTGGCAATCCCGACAGCAAAGTTTTCTCGCTCTACCGGCAGCTGTTAAAGAATCACCAAAGCAGAAAAATCTATTCGTTGGTATTGCTCGAGGGGCTGTTTCTGGTTGGACCCTTTAGCTTCATGGGCGGATATATCAAGGCTGCCTATGATTACAATAATTTGCTCATTGGAATGGTGATGACAGCGTATGCCATTGCCGCAATGATCACCGGCCGTTTTTCTGGGAAAATCGCCGCTAAAACCGGAAAGAAAAACACAATAATCCTGGGTTTAAGCTGTGGTCTTGCAGCGGATTTTCTCTTTATCTTATTCGGAAATAAACTCATCGCGCTGATCATCGGCATCGCCTTGCTGGGATCAGCTTTTACGTTGGCCCATTCGACCTTTTTGACCCTTATTTCGGAATTTGCCGCTAAATCCAGGGGCGTGGCGATGTCTCTTGCCGCCTTCTGTTTTATGGGCGGGGGCGGTTTAGGGATTTTAATGGGAAGCAATATCCTGCGCGTTTCCGATTTCCTGACAATGTTTACTGTTTACGGATTCGGCGTCCTTGCATTAATCATCACCGTGAAATTCGTTAAAAAAGTACCTTTTAGCAGCAGGAAAACACTAAACACTAGACACTAAACTCTTAACCCTAAACTTTAACTTTAATAAGCTTAGGCTTGCTGCCCAACAAAAAACACAGGACCACGAAAACGGTTAATAATATTTTGTATATTTAATTGCTGTATCAACGAAAGATGATAATATTTTGAAGATGATTCTATATGAAAAGGAGACACAGAACATGTATATCACCGATGAAACGATTGATAGATTAATTAGAGAGGATATTCCCTATCTGGATTTAACGACACATATATTGAATATCAGAGAACGAAAAGGGACCATCCGGTTTACTTCCAGGCAAAAAGCAGTGATCAGTGGGACGGATATTGTGGCAAGGATTTTTGAAAAACTGGGGATCAGGATCATCAACATCATTCCTTCGGGTACGGGAGTCGAAGCCGGAGAAATCTTTATTGAAGCGCAAGGTACGGCGCAAAGCCTCCATATGGCTTGGAAAGTGAGCATAAATATCCTGGAATATTGCTCGGGGATTGCCACCAGGACAAGAACGTTGGTTGACAGTGCAAAAAAAATTAACCCTAAAATAGAAGTGGTTACAACGCGGAAAGTCTTTCCTGGCACGAAAGAACTCTCCATTAAGGCTATCTTAGACGGAGGCGCTTTGCCGCACAGACTCGGTTTATCTGAAACGATTTTGATTTTCAAACAGCATGCTGTTTTCTTGGGCGGAGTGGACGGATTATTAGGCGAACTGGAAAAGATCAAAGAGAGAGTATGTGAAAAAAAGGTAGTGGTTGAGGTTGAATGTCGAGAAGATGCGATTAAATTATGTCATGCCAGGATTAATGCGCTTCAATTCGATAAAATTCCACCGGAAAAGTTAAAGGAAATCGTCAATGATATCCGAAAGATTAATTTCGGGATAACTTTAATTAGCACCGGCGGAATCAACGCGGAGAACATCGAAGCATATGCCGCTGCAGGTGTTGATGTAATTAATACGTCATCGGTTTATTTTGGAAAGCCTGTTGATATCGGTGTTGAAATAAAGAGAGTTGATTTATAAAATGTATTGTGCCAATGTATCAATATACTGTACTTTAGCCAAATAATCTACCATCTATGATTCCAGTGCTGAAAGCACTAAAATTTCCTTTTCTGACTCGCCAAATCTGGTAAATTGTAGGACCCGAGTACTTCCATCCTCGAAAGCCCTCTATGACAGGGTGGATATTGATAGGTATCGAGAGTTTAAAAACCCTATCTACTAGGACGCTTATGTTATTTTCCTATCAAATTGAGACAGGTATCTCTTGTATGCCATTAAGACTATTGAATATACTATTTTGTAAGTTTCCAATGTTTTGCGAAACATCTGCATATACCCCCGAAAAGTTGAATTTATCTCTAGCATTCTGTTTATTTCTTCGTCATGCTTCTTATTTCAACTTTAAGATCTTTTTACCTGTTTATTTGAGCAGCTTTGAAGGGGCTTTTGCAGGGGAATCGTATATACATTGCACATTGACAGAGATGGATAGATCTTTGTCAATATGCTTTAACCGGACCGCACTATTATGAGTCAATATTATCCAATTAGATCAATTGATACAAAGGCAGAAATAGTATTTGTGTTTCTGAGGGGAACAGGATTTGGTGTAGACAGAATACTGCGGAGTGTTACAATATCACCAGCTTTAAGAACTAGTTTAACAGTAGCAGTCATAGACTGACCTGCTGCATTAAACTCTGCTTGAACTACATTATTAACCGCTATTCCCCAATCTTGAGGATTACCGTTTTGAGTGAATGCTGAAAAATTAATGTTATAGGTGCCGGCAATAGTAATTCCAACTCAATATATTTTGCCAATAGAAAAAGCTTTACAAAATAATTGATTGTATAAATCAATTTACAATAACAAAAATATTATCCGAAATTAATAGGGTTGCTTTGATAACAGCAACACAACTCGAGAAGTTTTATTCTCGATCGCGTTATATAGGTTTCGATATCGGATTAGACGAAAAAGCAAACATATGGATTATCGAAGCAAATTTTAAACCGGATATTCAACTATTTTATTGCTTAGAAGATAAGACAATGTATCGAACTATTTTAACGTACCTGGCAGAATAATTGACTTAAATATCTACTATATCCAATATCCACAATTAATGAACCTGATTTAGTTTGCAAAAGAATGCCAGGAATATACCTCCGAATCCGGAAGATATTTTACCATGTTAAATAACTGCCCAAGGGGGCCCACTGGTATATGCCGGATGAGGGCCCTATTTTTTGGTTAATTTAAGATAATGTTGAATAATTATCCTTAGCTTTTGCCACACTAAAGACTATTAAACATAGTGAGGTGAGGGTATGAAACTGCGCAATAGACCCTGGTGGGTTCTGACCATCGGACTGATTCTCTGTATAGCCCTATCAGGGATAGCCTATGGGGCCTTTGGTGATCGTCTGCTAGGCAGGGGGAGCAAAGGACCCGAAGTCATCGAACTGCAAAAAAAATTGGTACAGTTGGGTTATGTTGTCGGAACGGTTGATGGCAAGTTCGGCTCAAAAACAGAAGCAGCAGTACGGCGTTTTCAAAAGGAACGCGGACTTAGAGTGGATGGATTGGCCGGAACGCAAACCATCAATGAATTAAAGCTCTTAACCGGGGAGAGTACCAATTCGAGTGGAAAGGCAGTTGGCAATAAGAACGTTGACATTAACCTCTTAGCACGTTGCGTATATGGTGAGGCACGGGGAGAACCCTACGTGGGGCAAGTTGCGGTCGCGGCCGTTATACTTAATCGGATTGCAGATCCTGCCTTCCCGAAAACGATAGCTGATATAGTCTATCAGCCCCAAGCCTTTTCATGCGTGGCTGACGGTCAAATATATTTACCGCCTTCTGCATCCGCTATACGTGCTGCCCAGGAAGCGGTAAACGGTTCAGACCCTTCAAAGGGGGCCGTCTTCTTTTTTAATCCAGCCAAGACAAATAATAAATTCATTTGGTCGCGGCCACAGATTATCACGATCGGAAACCATATCTTTACGAAATAGGGGGATGAGTATGCACAGGAAATTGTGGATAGGGGCCTTAACAGCGGCTTTTTTGATCTCCCTGGGCTGGGGATTCTATGAATACCGTCTGGCAGGAGATTATCGCCTGGCAGCGGAGAATAATAGCCATCGGGCCTTGACCGATTTTGCCAGTCATCTTGATCAGTTGGAGACTGATTTGGCTAAAGGAGACGTCGCCAGTAATCCCGCTCAAAAGGTTCTCTACTTTAGCAAAGTCTCAAGTATAAGTAATGCGGCGCTCAAGGATTTTGCCCAAATCCCTGCCGAGCAGACCGGACTTAGTTATATTGGTCAGTTTTTAGTCCAAGCCGGTGATTTTTCTCAGACATTGACCCAACGAATCGCCGGTGGAGGAAAGGTTTCTGAAGAAGAAGAAAAGATGTTAAGAGACATGCATGAGCGGCTCATACCGGTAAATCAGAAAGTTCAAGATTTAATCGTTCGAATGGATACGGATAATATAGTCTGGACAGATCCTACTCCAACCATTAGACAACGGCTGGGGCTTGGCGGCACTCAAATTGCAGAAGCAGCCGCAGATGGGTCTGAAGCCCCAGCAAAATCTGTAAGATCCGGTCTTGACCAATTGGATGCGAGTCTTCAAAAACTTCCGCCGTTTTCATATACAGGAGAATATGCCACACGTGTTGTGCCCAAGCCACTTGGGCTGCCAACTGGAAATGTAACCAAGGATCAAGCACAAGTTACAGCACAGGATTTTTTAAGCAAGGTGGGTTATACCAATATTACTCCGGAATTTGCGGGGGAGTCACAGGGCGATTTAGTCGGGTATACCTGGAAATATAAAGAAGCATATTTAGAAGTCAGCCAGCAGGGCGGGGTTGTAACATTTTACCGGGATCAGCGTTCTATTGAACCCCGGACGCTGAGTCAGGAAGCAGCCGCCGGCAAAGCGAAGATGATCATGCAAGCATTGGGCTGGCAGCTGGTGTTAACTTCAAGTGAGGACTTTGGGGCCTATGTTCAATTCGATTTTGTTGCCGAAAAAGAGGGGGTAAGGATTTATCCGGATAAAGTAAGGCTGCTGATCGCTTTAGACAACGGCCAGCTTGTGGGATTTGATGCTGTACCATATTACGCGTTCCATCAGTCGCGAACCTTCCCAGCTAAAATCACGCTGGATCAGGCGCTTCGGAAATTGCGTTCTGATTTCCAGGTAGCAGAGAGCCGCTTGGCGTTTATCGTTAAAAGTGGGAATCAAGAGGCGTATTGTTATGAATTCCGCGGTAAGTATCAGGGAGAGGAATACCTCTTATACCTAAATGCGGCAACGGGTGCCGAAGAGAAAATCCAAAGGATTCTCAAGACTCCACGCGGCGAATTTCTCCAGTAATAATAGGAATCTAAAAATAAGAGCCTAAGAATATGGGGCTGTGTCATAAGTGAATTCCTTATGAAAACAGCCCCACTTTTAGTATTTGAATAGTATTAATTTTAGTTAAAACCTTTCAGCTTCACTTTTGTCTATTCGACTTGGCGTTTGCAGCTTCGCTTTTTGAGTCTAGCGGGCTAAATTCTCGTCTGGTCGCAAGGTAATGGGCGATCAAATAGATAACAATAAAAAACGGCACAGAATAATAATGTTGCCATATTTTGTGGTCATATATTCCTAAAAATACACTTAGCGGTTGGATAACAAAAGAGCCGAATAATGAATAAGCGAGTGACTTAAAAAAAGGGTTGATATTTGGCTTGAATTGGATTGTCGCCATTACGGATACAGGAAAGAGGGTAAGATTCCAAGGAAAATGAGCAGGTATTATGGGTACCGGCATAATAGGATAGCTCCACAAAGATAGCCAATAGCCATATTTATCAAAATGAGAGGTGATTAAGGCTACGAAAAGACCGGCTGACAACAATCGGTAGGTGCTATCCTTTTTTCGAAACAGCACCCAGAGGATCCATGGTACTATGGTGAGAATTACTACTAACCACCAACGCCAGGTTAAAAAAACATTGTTCAACCAATAGTGGTAAACCTCTCGGAAAAGTATTTGAAATGAGTCATCGAGGGCTCTCATTTTGTCCAGGTTACTCATAAACAATACCACATCCGTCTTCTGCAAAATTGCTAATTTTGCTTAGATTGCCCTTATTAACCTTAGAACATACCAAGAAAATTCCCCTGCAGCTGACCGTTAGAAAATCGTAGGTTGGGTCTGTAACTAAGTAGAATTTAACATAGTTTAGTACGCATTTTGGGGATAGTAAGTTTAAGTACATTAGTTATGCAGGATGAGCTGCTTTTGGGGGCTGCCCTTCTTATAAGGATGGTGTTTATAATGGTTATCACTTTTCAACTAATTTACCGACCGATACTTGCAATTATGTTTTTTCTTTTTTGTTTAAAATGGGGCGACTGGAAAAACTGGAGAAAATATTACCCTACCATGCTTTATGCTGTTGTTTGGGATTTGCTTAATAATTTTTTCACTGTTAATTACCCATTATGGAGGTTGGATCATCCGATACTTAAACAGACATTCAGTGAATTAATAATAGCGTTTGTTTACTATCCCAGTTCAATTCTTCTGTATCTGCCATATGTCCCCAAGGAATCTATCGTCAAACAAATCCTTCAGATTGCTTTTTGGACATTGCTATTCTCCCTACTTGAAGGCATCGCTATTACTACACATAATATAAGTTACTATAACGGCTGGAATTTTTGGTGGTCCGTCGGGTTCAATGTTATAGCGTTTTCCATGATAAGACTTCATTATGAAAATCCGCTACTTGCCTGGCCCATATCGGTTTTATTGTTTCTTATATTTATGGTTATCTTTAAACTTCCATTAAGTAGCCTGTTATGACCTATTTAATTTAACCCTGAAGCGGTTGCGGCCGTGCCAAGACACTTCCTCCAACTTCCTCAAAAAAGAGCGGGCCAATGCAAAGAGAAGGGATCTTCCGGTAGAATGTGACTTGACAGCCCAGGGGGGACGTATTAGTCTAGAATATGATCTGTTTGTCGATGATCATCTGGTCGGATATAATGGGCTGTTGCTAATATAAAGGAGGATTTCCCCCAATGAGTCTCTATGAGGGTATAAAAGTAAGAATTACGAATCAGCTGGCGGAAGCCGCCCAAACTGCGAAAGCGGTCGGAGAGTTAAATTATATAGAATTGCCGGGTTTTGTTTTGGAGGAACCAAGGGAAAGGCAACACGGAGATCTGGCAACAAATTTGGCTATGGTGTTAGCCAAACAAGCGAAACGTTCGCCGCGGGATATAGCCTCCACACTGATTAAACACCTGGACACGACAGGGACATGGATAGAATCCTCTGAAATTGCCGGGGCTGGTTTTATTAATTTCCGCTTAGATCCCATCTGGCTTTCGGATGTCATTAACGAGGTGATAAAAGCCGGAGAACGCTATGGCCAAGTGGATATTGGAAAGGGTCAAAAGGTCCAGGTCGAGTTTGTAAGCGCAAACCCCACTGGGTTGCTACATATGGGCAATGCCCGCGGTGCGGCACTGGGTGACAGCCTCGCTTCGTTACTCTCTATAGCCGGGTATGAAGTCTCCCGCGAATTCTATATTAATGATACAGGGAATCAAATTCATAATTTTGCCTTGTCCCTGGAATCAAGGTATCTGCAACGCCTGGGCCAGGATTCTCCTTTCCCCGAAGGGGGCTATCATGGCGAGGACTTGATTGAAACAGTAAAGGGATTAATTGCTAAAGTAGGGGATAAGTACCTTTCAGTGGAACCGGGACTACGGCGCGAGTTTCTGGTGAGGTATGCTTTGGAAGAAAAGATGCAGGACATCAAGAAAACTCTTCAGGATTTTGGAGTCGAATATGATGTTTGGTTTAACGAACAATCCCTGCATGACTCGGGCGCTGTACGGTCAACCTTGGAAGAACTCGAGAAAAAAGGGTACATTTACGAAAAGGAAGGCGCGCTTTGGCTTAAATCCACTTTGTTTGGAGACGAAAAAGACGAAGTAGTGGTTAGAAGCAATGGAACGCCGACCTATTTTGCTGCGGATATTGCCTACCATCGCAACAAATTTGAACGTGGATTCACGCGGGTAATCAATATTTGGGGTGCTGATCATCATGGACATGTGGCCCGGTTGAAAGGAGCGATATCCGCCTTTGGGTATGACAAAGATAATCTTCAAGTTATCTTGATGCAACTTGTGCGGCTCATTCAAAACGGAGAAGTGGTAAAAATGTCCAAACGTTCTGGTCAGTACATCACGTTACGCGAGCTGATGGACGAGGTTGGCAAAGATGCAGCGCGCTTCTTCTTTAATTTGCGGGATCCTGACTCTACCGTGGACTTTGATCTCGATTTGGCGAAAGCGCAGTCCTCAGATAACCCTGTTTACTATGTGCAATATGCGCATGCTCGAATGTGCAGTATTTTGCGGCAAGCCGAAGAATTTGGAGATCCTGGAACCCCTCCGAGTGAAGAAGACTTAAAACGCCTGGACAGCACAGAGGAACGGGATCTGCTCAAGAAGATGGCTGACTTGCCGAGTGAGGTTAGTATTGCTGCACGTCTTATGGAACCCCATCGCCTGGCCCGTTATGTACTTGATTTGGCCGCTCTCTTCCATACTTTCTATAACAGCCAGCGTGTGCTCGTTGACGACGAGGGTCTGCGCAGGGCTCGTTTGAGCTTAGTGGGGGCCGTGAAACAAATTGTTAGCAATGTGTTGGGAATTCTAGGCGTATCAACTCCGGAAAGGATGTAACTTGGAAATTTTTTTATGTTTAAAGAAACGACAAGCAGGAAATATTTAGGGGTGGGCCGAATATATTGATATTCAAAACGACGAAGGGCGGTGGAGCTGTGACCCACTCTTTAACCAGAAAAGATAAGCCAACAGAAGCAGATATAGCTTATGAGGTACTGAAAGCTCATGGGAACCCCATGCATTATCATAACTTAATCGAAGAAGTACTCCGGCGCTTGGATATTTCCCAGGAGGCCATTCGGATTGCGGCGGCACTCACCCAGATCAACCTGGACACTCGATTTTCGTTCCTCGGACGGGGTGAATGGGGTCTGAAGGTATGGGAGCCCGCTAAAATTCCAAGGCGGCTGGTGCCTGTCTCCATGATGAACAAAGCATCATCTGAGGAGGAAGATAAATCAGATCCGGAAGAATTGGATGAAGATGCCTTAGATGCTTTAGATGAAGATATCTTGGAAACAGATGAAGTTTTTGATGAGACGGATGAGGGTCAGCACGGAGAAAAATGGTAGGAAGGTTCCTTGAAATGTGGCTCATCCTTGACAGCAAAACGTCTTCAAAATGAATATTTGCAGATTTTGACCCGCCAAAGTAGCGGGTTTTCCCATTCTAAAGCTGATTATTTGCCCGGATTTACCGGCCAGGTTATCTATATTTGCGGCGGTTAAAGCATTTACAGTTCACATTCAGTATAGTATAATTGGACAATGAGGGAGGTGGGAGCGTGCTTTTTAAACGTGTGGCCATGATAGCCGATTCAGGCGGCGGAATCGGTGAGGGCGCGGCCAAAAAACTAAATGAATTAGGAGGTAGCGTTGTTATTATCGATGACGACCAGGCAAAAATAGATCTTGTGGTAAAAGCACAACCCACAGGCAAAATTAGTTCCCCAAAAGATATAGCCCCTGTAGCAGTGTTCTTTGCTTCGGATGATACGAGCTATGTTACCGGACAGACTTTTTATTTTTGTAGATGTAAAAGTCTGTTTGCTAATATCGCTTAAGCAAGTAGACATGCGAGGGGGGGTGTGCTACTAATGCAGAAGAACATATCGGAGGGGAACGTTATTAATAACATGCGGATAGTCGAACTTGCGGGTGAATTAGGAGCTTATACGGGTAAGCTCTTTGCGGACCTGGGGGCCGACGTAATTCGTATTGAACCTATGGAGGGAGATCCTACTCGGTTAGAAAAACCCTTTTTTAAAGAAGTTGCCGGAATAGAAAACAGTCTTAGGTATCAATATCTAAATACCAATAAAAAAGGGATTGTTCTGGATATAGCATCTCCCGAAGGGAAAGAGGTCTTTCTAAAGCTAATAAAAACAGCCGATTTGTTGATTGAGAGCTTTCCTCCTGGGCATCTTGAAAGTCTGGGCTTGGGGTATGAATTACTTTCTGTGATTAATCCCAAACTTGTGCATACTGCTATTACACCTTATGGTCAGTTCGGTCCGTATAAGGACTATCCTTTTTCTGACCTGACTTGTTTGGCAATGGGCGGTATGTTATATCTAGCTGGTAATGGGGACGAGAAGCCGGTTCTGGCTCCCGATAAACAATCCTTTTTTCAGGCGGATTTGTATGCTGCCTATGGAAGTATGGTTGCATTAATTAACGCCGACATGACCTCAGAAGGGCAATATGTTGATGTGTCCATTCAAGAGAGTGTTGTCACGGCACAAGAGAACGCGATTCAAGGATATGATTTGGAAGGACGGATTCGCCGCGGAATAGGCTTGGTGGAAGCTGGTAATGGAACCTACAAATGTCAGGACGGTTTTGTATATATCGTAGCATCGATGGGAAGCAATGCTTATTTATGGTACCCCTTAGTAGACTGGATGATTGAAGAAAAAATACCGGGTGCTGAAGTTCTACGGGGCAAAGAATGGGGAACACCGGGGCATCGGAAAAAAAAAGAGTCAATTAATTATTTTAAAACAGTTGTTGAGCAATTCTTAGCAAAATACACTAAACAAAATCTTTATCAAGAAGGTCAGAAGCGTAAAGTAGTGATTTATCCAGTTAATACGCCAAAAGACGTGTTAGAAAATCCTCAATTCTCATATAGAAATTTTTTCAGAGAAATGTATTCGGAGTCAGTGAACGGTACAATTACTTATCCAGGGCCTCCTTACTATTTAGAGAAGATACCTTGGGAATTAAGGAGTGGAGCTCCTGCTTTCGGGCAACACACCGCCGAAGTGTTAAAACACTTGGGTTACTCGGCAGACGATATTAAATCCTTTGTAAAACGGGGTGTCAGCTATGTCAAATAAGCAACCTTTAGAAGGTATCAGGGTTTGCGATTTTTCCTGGGTTGGCGCCGGCCCGTCCACTACCCGGCTATTGTCAGTATATGGAGCAGATGTAATACGACTTGAAAGCAAGACGAGAGTAGATATCCTTCGTCTGATGGGGCCGTATAAAGACGGTATTGCCGGTATTGAGCGTAGTGGTTATTTTAGTAATCGTAATGTTAACAAAAAAAGTATAGATATCAATATGAAAAAACCTCAAGCACGGGACTTAGTCGTTAAACTGATTAAAGAAAGTGATATTATCATTAACAATTTTACCATGGGGGTCATGGAAAAATGGAATCTGGGCTACGAAGAGGTAAAAGAGATAAAACCTGATATTATTTATGTTGCTATGCCTGCTCAGGGTTCAACTGGTCCCCACAAGAGCTATATGGGTTTCGGGGTAGCCATGAATGCTTTGGTGGGTATTAATTATCTCACCGGTTTTCCCGATAAGATACCTTTTGGCATGGGAACTAACTATCCTGACCATGTACCGAACCCGGTCCATACTGCTTTTGCTATTATGGTAGCTCTATTGCACCGGCGGAAAACAGGTCAGGGCCAGTTCGTAGATGTTTCTCAAACTGAGGCGACTTTGGCTGTTTTACCTACGGCAGTCATGAATTATGCGGCAAATGGTAAGGTTCAGGAGCGACTGGGCAACCGTGACCTAAATGTAGCTCCCCATGGGGTTTATGCCACTCAAGGCGACAGAAGGTGGATTGCTATTGCTGTTTCTAATCAATCGGAATGGGAAGCCTTACTAAATGTGATGGGGAACCCCGAATGGGCGGACAGCAAAAAGTTCTCTTCTACGGCTAATCGTTTGGCTAATCAAGATGAACTTGATCGGATGATTGAAGAGTGGACTAAACAACATAAAGCTTATCATCTAATGGAACGATTGGTCCAGGCTGGGGTGAGAGCCGGAGTTGTGCAAAATTCCAAGGATTTGCTGGAAGATCCACAGCTGAATGAGAGGGGTTTTTGGACATATCTAAACCATCGGGAAATGCGCAGGCATGTATATGATGTTTCACCGGCGCATCTGTCCAAAACGCCCGCTCAATTAGATTCATCCGCGCCATTATTGGGGGAGCATACGGATAAGGTTCTGAAGGAAGTCCTGGGATTAAGCGAGGCGGAGATTTCGAAGTTCAGGGAAAAAAAAGTCATTGGTTAAGAGCTAAGAATAAGGGAGGACAAGTAAATGGATTTCCAAATACCAGACGAGTATCTAGAACTAAAAAAGATGGTGCGTAAATTTGTCGAAAGTGAGTTATTTCCATTAGAACAGGAAATAATCAACCGTGAGTCAGCAAGGGGCACAACCGATATGCCCTCCATATCACCGGAAGTAGAAAAGCATTTAATGCAGAGAACTGAGGAATTAGGCTTATGGGGACTTGAGGTTCCCGAAGAATTTGGCGGACAAGATCTAGGCGCCTTGGCGAAGATTGTTGTTGTTGAACAAATGAACCGCTCAATTGTTCAATATACTTTGCCTCCAGATGCTCCAAACCTTAATTTCTTAAAGGAGTGCTGCAATCCGGAACAATACGAAAAATATCTGGTGCCCTATGCCACAGGTAAAAAACGTTCTGCTCTGGCTATGACGGAGCCGAATGCCGGGTCGGACGCCAGTGCTATCTCTACACGGGCTGATTTTAAAAATGGCAAGTGGGTTATAAACGGAACCAAGGCCTGGATCAGTTATGCTCCCAAAGTAGATTTCTTTATCCTGATTGCCATAAATGATAAGGCGAAGGGTAAAAAGGGCGGATTTTCAGCATTTTTGGTTGATAAAGGAACACCTGGATTGAAGATTGAACGCAATGTTAATACTATTGGGGATATGTTTGCTTACGAACTCGTTCTTGAAGACATGGAGTTAGAACCAAGCCAGGTCTTAGGTGAGGTAGGTTATGCTTTTATTCCGTTACAAAACCGTTTTGGAGTACGGAGAATAGAGCTTGCTGCCCGGTGCTGTGGTTATGCAGACCGTCTCATTCAGCTGATGATCGATCAAGCAAACATTAGAGTAACCTTTGGGAAAACTTTGGCGGAACGGCAGGCAGTCCAGTGGTGGATCTCAGACTCAATGATGGAACTGCACGCCGCTCGTCTCATGGTCTATCATGCTGCATGGAAAGTTGATCAGGGTCATAAGGATATGCGTAAAGAAGCAGCCATGTTAAAGGTGTATTGTACAGAAATGCTTTCCAAAATTGCTGACCGTGCTATTCAGGTTCACGGTGGTCTGGGGCTTTCCAAAGAAATGCCCATCGAGTATATTTATCGTCTAGTCCGCATTTTCCGGATTGTTGAGGGTCCTTCGGAAATCCATAGGTGGTTACTTGCCAGAGAAATATTAAAAGATGGTAAACCCTACGAGACATTTAAATAATCTCATTGGCTAAATGAAAGGAGTATGAGCAAAATGGGTGTGCTTTTTACCAAAGAAGGACATGTTGCTACTATTACGTTAAACAGGCCAGAACAATTGAATGCCTTAGACCCTGATTCCTGGAAGGAATTTCATGAGATCCTTCGGTCGGCAAAAGTCGATCCGGAAATTCGCGTTCTGATTTTGACAGGTGCCGGCGAGAAGGCATTCTGTACCGGATCGGATCTCAAAAAGAGTATGCCGCCGGCAACTAATTTTGCCTCAACTTATTTTGAGGAGGAAAATTTGCTGGCGCCAATGGAAATGTGGAAGCCGATTATTTGCGCAATTAACGGCTTTGCTATCGGTGGCGGGCTGGAGATGGCTTTGGCTTGTGATATTCGTATTGCCTCGGAAAAGGCTTCTTTCGGTCTAGCGGAAGTTAAGGTGGGCAGCTTGCCAGGATTGGGAGGTACCCAGCGCTTAATTAGGTTTATCCCGAAGGCCATTGCTATGCGGATGCTCCTGACAGCTGATAGAATTACTGCGGCTGAGGCTTACCGCGTCGGTTTAATCAGCGATATTGTTCCCGCCGATAAGTTAATGGAGACTGCTAAAGCCATAGCTGAAAAGATTGCCTCTAATGCTCCTTTATCCGTTAAAGCGGCAAAAATGGCTGTTGTAGTCGGAGGAGATTTACCGGTCAAACAAGCTTCCCAAATGGAATATTTACTTTGGGGCATATTGCGTGATACCGAAGATAGGATTGAAGGACGCGTAGCCTTTGCTGAAAAAAGACCTCCTGTCTACAAGGGTAGATAAAGACAGCGACTAAACTTTTGAGTCGCAAGAGTAAACCCTGCACCTCGGTGCAGGGTTTCTATTTTGACAGCCCACCTCAACGTCAGTGCATGAAAAAATTATGTGCCGGCTGAGAAAGGATGTCCTTTATCTTGACATCCTTTTCGAGTCTAGCTAAAATAGAACAGTGGGATTAAAATATATTCTTTCTGACATTAGAAATGAAGCTAGTGCGGCTCTTGAACTAGCTTTATTTATGTGCTTTGTTGAGAAAATAGATTGTCCGGTAAGATATATTTCTACTGCTTAGATTGAGAAACTGGGTATACATTTTAAGGCCTGAAAGGAAATGGTAAAGCGCATGACAAAATTTATTTTCGTAACGGGCGGGGTTGTGTCTTCCCTTGGCAAAGGAATCACGGCTGCATCCTTGGGATGTCTTCTGAAAAATAGGGGTCTAAAAGTGGCAATCCAAAAATTCGATCCCTATATTAATGTTGACCCCGGAACTATGAGCCCGTATCAACACGGTGAAGTGTTCGTTACAGATGACGGGGCGGAGACAGATCTGGATTTAGGCCACTATGAGCGCTTTATTGATGTGCCGGTTTCGAAAAATAGTAATGTAACGACAGGTAAAATATACTGGTCAGTCATCCAAAAGGAACGTAAAGGGGATTATCTGGGTGGGACTGTTCAAGTCATTCCGCATATTACCAATGAAATCAAAGAAAGGATCTACCGCGTGGCACGAGAAAGTCATCCGGACTTCGTGATTACCGAGATCGGCGGAACCGTCGGAGATATCGAATCCCTTCCCTTTCTCGAAGCAATCCGGCAGATGAAAAATGACATTGGGCGAGAGAATGTCATCTACATACATGTTACTTTAGTCCCTTATTTACGCATGTCCGGAGAACTAAAAACAAAACCGACACAGCACTCTGTTAAAGAATTGCGGGGAATCGGCATTCAGCCCACTATTATTGTTTGCCGCTCAGAGAAAGAACTTTCCAGTGATATGAAGGAGAAGCTGGCCCTGTTCTGTGACGTTGAACTGGAAGCTGTCATACAGTGTTTGGATGCGCCAACTATTTATGAAGTCCCTTTGAAGCTCCAGGAGGAAGGGCTTGATAATATTGTTCTTAGTCGCGCAGGCATTGAGGCTCCTCCCGCTGATATGACAGAGTGGAAAGCTATGGTGGAGAGATTCAAATCCCCGGTGCGGGAGACCGAGATTGCGATTGTTGGAAAATACGTAGAACTCCCTGATGCCTACTTGAGTGTTGCTGAGGCTTTAAGGTCGGCAGGGACCGAGCATGGGGCAAAAGTGAATGTGCGTTGGGTAAATTCAGAGAACATTGAAGAAGAAGACGTTGAACAGTACCTAACCGGCATTGACGGAATCCTTGTTCCCGGAGGGTTTGGCAACCGGGGAGTTGAGGGTAAAATTAAAGCGATTCGTTATGCGAGAGAACAAAAAATTCCTTTCTTAGGACTTTGCCTTGGGTTGCAAACTGCGATCATAGAATTTGCCCGTAATGTCTGTGGTATGGAACGGGCCAACAGCACGGAATTTGATGCCGATACACCCTATCCGGTCATCGACATCCTCCCGGAGCAAAAAGATATTGAAGAAAAGGGCGGCACCATGCGCTTAGGCATTTCCCCTACGAAGTTAGTGGAGGATAGCCTTGTACAGAAAGCGTATCAAGATGAAGTCGTTTATGAGCGTCACCGTCACCGCTTTGAAGTGAATAACCAGTTCCGTTCTGAGCTCGAGGAGGCAGGGCTGAAGTTCTCGGGGACAACGCTGGATGGCCGTCTGGTAGAGATTATTGAATATCCGGATCATCCATGGTTTGTGGCTTCCCAGTTCCATCCGGAATTTAAATCCCGTCCGAACCGTGCGCATCCGCTCTTCAGAGAGTTTATTCGAGCGGCGCTAAAGGACTAGTGTGACACTGCGCTTGTGTAACACTTACTTTGATTTATACTTTGGGTGATTACCTGTTATGGGGGTTATAGGCCATGCAATGCAGCAGTTCAAAGTTCTATAAGATTATTGGAGCAATATGCTCAATTATCGTATCAATACCATACATTATACATGCATATGGTCCAACAGAAAGAGAGGTTGTAATCTGGGGTGTGTTTTCATTAGCTTGGGGTATTATACTTCTGTTTTTATCTATTTCCATGTATGAAAAGATAGTTACATATATAGGCTTTGTTATAGTTGGATTAATACAGATACCACCAATTATTCTGTGGTTTACTTTTCATGGATATGGAATATCTGATAATACACCTTCAAGTAGTTTTATTGCTCATTGGGGATATGGTATACCTCATATAATTATTTTCTTAATATGCGCAGCTATTTTGTATAAGAGAATTAATTTAAAAACATAAGGTTTTGTATGGAAGAGGGCGTACAACAGAGTGTTCTCAAAATCTGAGAGAATATGAATGTAATAACCAGACTTCGGGAACACACGGGACGATGTACGAACTTTGAATATCGGACCTCGCGCTTCGCACCTCGCCTTAGGAGAGTTCTGCTAAACCTTGGCTTAAGAGTTTGGCACGAACTCTTCTCTGTATAATAGTGAGTCGCTGATTAGTAGAGCAAAATCTTGGAAAGAATGGCAAGAGGAAGGGGACTGAACCGGTGGCCTATGTTGCAAGGTGGCTCGATAAAAGTGGACAGACACGCTTTAATGCTTTTTTGGCCAAGCATCCAAAAGGGCATGTGCTCCAGTCTTGGGAGTGGGGAGAGATTAAGAGCCGGACAGGATGGTTACCCTGGCGGTTGGTTATTGAAGAAAACAAAGAGATTGTTGCGGCAGCCTCTATTCTTGAACGCAAAATCCCGGTAGTGGGTATTCCCATTTTTTACATTTCCCGCGGACCGGTGCTGGACTGGAAGAATATCGAGCTATTAGATTTGGTACTCGCGGAGATTCGCAAGTTAGCGAAAGCCCGCGGGGCAATTTTTTTAAAGGTGGACCCTGATCTGCCGTCTTCAGAAAAAGAACTGGAGCAATATCTGCTTTCCAGAGGATTTCGCTCTGCCGAGAGTGGTAAGGGCTTTGAAGGGGTTCAACCAAAGTACGTGTTTCGTTTGGATATTTCTCCGGATGAGTTGACTTTACTGGCAAATATGCAACAAAAAACACGTTATAATATCCGCCTGGCACAGAAAAAAGGGGTGCAGATCCGACGCGGCACTCGAGAAGATTTACCGGAGTTTTATCGGGTTTTAAAGGAAACGACCGAGCGCGATCGCTTCTTGGTGCGGGCCTATTCTTATTTTGAAGACCTCTATGATTCCTTGGTCCCTGTAGGCATGGGAGAATTATTTATTGCCGAGTATGAAGGAAAAATCATAGCGGGTACTTTGGCCTTTGTCATTGGAGATAAAGCCTGGTATATCTATGGAGCTTCGTCAAATTCACATCGTAATGTCATGCCTAATTACTTAATTCAGTGGGAAATGATTCGTTGGGCAAAGTCGCTGGGCTGTACGCTCTATGATTTCCGAGGGGTTCCCGGGCATTTGACGGAAGATAATCCGCTTTACGGTCTTTATCGATTTAAGAAGGGGTTTAACGGAGAGTACACGGAATTTATCGGAGAATGGGACATAGTGTATCGCCCGGTAATTTATTTTCTCTGGAACCACTTGGAACCGATCTATTCGGACGTATTAAAGGGAATAATCGGTAAGCTGCGGCAAATACGGAGGGGATAAGACCATGGCTGGAACCTGGATTGAAGTTGACCTTGATGCCGTAGTGGGGAATTATCAAGAAATAATTAAGCACCTTAGTCCTGAAGCTAAGTGTATGGCAGTTGTGAAAGCAGATGCCTATGGCTTAGGTGCGGTAGAAGTCGCGCGTGCCTTGGCGCGAGCCGGATGTGAAGCGTTTGCGGTCACAAGAGTTGAAGAAGGGCTGATCTTGCGGGAGCATGGCATAGAGGGGCTAATCCTGGTGCTGGGGCCAACCACACAGGAAGATTGGTCTGCGGCCATTGCGGCACGGTTACAGTTAACGCTTTCCGAACTATCTTCGATTGTGGAGTTGAATAAGGTTTGTTCGGCTCTGGAATCGGAAAATTCTCCGCTAGTCCAGGTGCATCTCAAGGTAGAAACTGGCATGGGGAGAACAGGTTTTCAGTTCTCCGAACTGGAAGCGCTTTCTTATGTCCTGGAAAAAGCGCCCCATCTTCAGGTTGCAGGAGTCTATACTCACTTCGCTCGTGCAGCCCGTAGGGATAGGGTCTATACATTAAGGCAATATGAACGCTTTATTTCCTTTACGACCCGTCTGGGAGAATTGGGAATTCATCCGACTTGGAAACATGTCTGCAACAGTGCGGCATTTCTCGATTACTCCGAGTGGCACCATGACTTTGTGCGAATCGGGACATTGTTGATCGGACATTATCCGGGGCAAGGATTCAAAGGAAAATTAAAGTTAAGCGACCCCTGGGTTGCTAAAAGCAGGATAGTTCATCTGCGTAAAGTCCCCAAAGGCACTTATGTAGGGTATCAAAGTATCTATCGTACGAAGGCTGAGACTCAGCTTGCTGTGATCCCTGTGGGGTATGCGGATGGATTTGGGTTGGAACCGCGTTTCACACCCCAGGGATGGATTGATTTCCTTAAAATAGTGATTAAAAATCTTGCGGCATTGTTTGGTTTTTTCCTCGGGCTGGAACGGGTGGAACTTAAGGGGAAGACGGTTCGCGTTGCCGGAAAAATAGGTATGCAGCTAACTGTGATTGATGTGGGAATGCAGGATTGCGCCCTGGGGGATGAGGTTAGAATCCCTTTACGCCGGACTGTGGCAAACCCTCGAATCCCCAGGAGATATAGACAAGATGGACAAATGTTCTCAGAATGGGTTATAAAAGAAGGAGTTTTACCATTTTCACAGAATATTCTATATGAGATAAACATAAGGGAAAGGAATGAAGGAAGTGGGTAAAATTCTTGTTGTAGATGACCAATTTGGTGTGCGGCGCCTGCTCTTCGAGACCTTCCAGGAGGATAAACATGAAGTTGCAATGGCGGAGAACGGAGAGGAAGCACTGCAGTTACTGAGTGACTTTAAGCCAGATCTTATATTGATGGATATGAAAATGCCAAGAATGAACGGGATGGAAACATTAAAACAAATTCGTGCCTTAGAATATCAAGTTGGTGTGATTATGATGACGGCCTATGGTGATTCTCAGAACTTGGAGCAAGCAAAGGACCTTGGGATTCTCTTTTATTTGGCTAAGCCCTTTGATTTGTTTGAGCTGAGAGCACGGGTGAGGGAAATTTTACCGGTGTCCTAATAGTAAACACAGGTGATCGCCTAACAATATATACTATTTTGTTAGGCTAAAGGCAGGAAAATCCTCTTGTATGACGAAGTATAAAGTGAATGAAGTATATGCTGTAGGAAGAGGAGAGAATTATGATTCTAACAACAAATACGACGATCGCTATTCAATGTTCCCAATGCGGTAAGTTAGAATTCCATGCCCTCTCTCTCTTTGCATTTTCTCGGCGAGGTCGAAAGAACCTGCTATGTGGTTGCGGTCTTCAGCATATGTCCGTAACCAGCGGTAACCTTCAGCAGTTTAACGTCACTTATGCTTGCGCTTACTGTGGGGAGACCCATTATTTACGATTAAATCGGCATACCCTATGGGGTTATAACAAGCTGCCGCTTATTTGTCCTGCCGTGGAAGCTCCTGTCGGATATATTGGGCCTCGACAGAAAGTTACCCAAGCCTGTCATGAACAAGAACAATCCATTGGGGAATTGGCAGCAGGGCTAGGTTATGAGGAAGATTTCGAAAATCCTGAAGTGATGCTAAGGATTTTAGATTATCTCCATCATCTGGCCAAGCAAGGAGATTTAGGGTGTGCTTGCGGAAACCTTCAGCTATCTTTCGAGTTGTTACCGGATCGCATCGAACTTTATTGTGAATTCTGTGAAGCAGTGGGGGTAATTTATGCGGACAGTTCGGATAATGTCCGGCAAATCGAAGGAATAAATTCGATGTATCTGGAAGAGAATAAAACTTTGCATATAAATAATCCACTGCGTGGTCAGCATCTCTCCAAGACTAACGAGGAGGTAAAAAAATAGCATTAGAAAGAAGGCAACCTCATGGAGTTTTTCTTAGACACGGCGAATATTGATGAAATAAAACAAGCTTGGGATATGGGCGTGATTGCCGGTCTTACGACGAATCCCAGTTTAGTGGCTAAGGAAGGTAAGGATTTTCACGAACTCCTTAACATTGTGACAGGGATCGTGGATGGACCAATAAGCGCAGAAGTTATTGCGCTTGATCATCAGGGAATGCTGCAAGAAGCAAGGGTGTTAGCAGCAATTCATGAGAATATTGTGGTCAAGATTCCGATGACTGAAGCCGGTCTCAAAACAGTCAAAGCCTTAAGGGCAGATAAAATCAAGACGAATGTAACGCTTGTGTTTACAGCGAACCAAGCGCTGCTGGCAGCACGAGCGGGCGCCACTTATGTCAGTCCATTTCTGGGTCGTCTGGATGACATCGGTGAAAATGGGCTGAACTCGCTGGAAGATATGTGCGAGATTTTTCAAGTGCATAGACTTGAAACAAAAATTATTGCGGCAAGCATTCGAAACCCTGTGCATGTCACGGAAGCAGCGAAAATCGGAGCAGATTATGCAACAGTTCCATTTGGCGTTTTGCGGCAGTTATTTCGTCACCCTTTGACAGACGCTGGGATCGATAAGTTTTTAGCCGATTGGCAAAAACTTAGTAAATTGTAGTTGTGCTACTGGTTGGAGTAAATACGATGTTGGATAATTGACAGGTTGGTATCCTCCTATCTGAATCAACAGATAAGTGGATACCAACTTTTTTAATACAGTTTATATACAATTTATACTCTAATTTCGGTTGAAAATGCGTCAAAAGTATGTCACAATCAAGTTATTAAGACCAATGTGATGACATAATAATAAATGCGTGCAGCATTTGAGTTCCTAAGGAATTTGTCGAATACTGGAAGGGACAGATCCTGAGTGAGCGAGACTCGCATCGAGCATGGGGGGATGTAATTTGAATAATTTCAAAACCAAAGATCTGATGAAGCAGCAGGATTATCTTGAACTCCTGTCTCAAAAATTTCGTACTATCTCACAAGCCGCATCTGAGGTCATTAACCTCAAATCCATTTTGAATCTTCCCAAAGGTACGGAGCATTTTCTTACCGATCTTCACGGAGAATATGGAGCCTTTAACCATGTGATGAAAAATGCCTCGGGCGTTGTAAAAAGAAAAATCAATGATGTGCTGGGAAAAACACTCTCTCAAAATGATATCAATGAGCTTGCCTCACTCATCTATTATCCTGAAGAAAAGCTTCAGCTGGTCAAAGAGAGGGAGGTTAACCTTACCGATTGGTATAAGATCACCATTTACAGGCTGATTCAGGTGTGCAGGGACGCTTCGTCAAAATATACCCGTTCCAAGGTCAGAAAAGCACTTCCTCCGGATTTTGCTTACATCATCCAGGAACTGTTGCATAAGGATGAGGACCGGTCCAATAGAAAAGAATACTACAATCAAATCATCGATACTATTGTAGAACTGGATAGTGCAGAAGACTTTATTATAAATATCTCAAATGTGATCCAGAAGCTCACCGTTGACCATCTGCATATCATCGGCGACGTCTACGACAGGGGACCGGGACCGCATTACATCATGGATACCCTAATGAAACATCATTCCGTGGATATTCAGTGGGGAAACCACGACATTCTCTGGATGGGTGCCGGTGCAGGTGACAGCGCCTGCATTTCCAACGTAGTCCGCATCTGCTTGAGATACGCTAACATGGATATTTTGGAAGAAGGCTACGGGATCAATCTCTTCCCCCTTGCTACATTTGCCTTGACTACCTATAAGGGAGATGATTGCCGCAAATTCAAACCAAAAATCAGCGCCAACGATATCGTACCGGATTCGGATATTGATCTTCTCTCAAAAATGCATAAGGCTATCACGATTATCCAGTTCAAACTCGAGCATGAAATTGCCTTAAACCACCCGGAATATGATCTTTTTGATCGGTTGCTCCTGGATAAAATCAATTATGAGGAATACACCATCAACGTCGGAGACGTAGTATACAAACTAAATATCCAAACCTTCCCGACCATCGACCCAAAAGAACCCTGGAAGCTGACCGAAGAAGAAAAATTGGTTATTGACAAGCTAAGGTATTCATTCCTGAAGAGTGAAAAGCTCCAACAACATATCAGGTTCATGTTCGCCAAAGGCAGCATGTATCTAAAATACAACTCCAACCTGTTGTTCCATGCATCTATTCCCATGAATCCTGACGGGACCCTGAAGAAATTAAAATTCAACGGTGAGGAAGACTCAGGCATGGCCTTGTTGGACAAGATGGAGCAATGGGTCAGGGAAGCTTATTTCGGCAGGGAAACCAAGGACAACACTACAGATTTTTTCTGGTACCTATGGTGCCATCAGGATTCCCCGCTATTCGGCAAAGACAAGATGGCAACCTTGGAAAGGTATTTCATTGATGACAAAACTCCCCACAAGGAACGCTTTACCCCCTATTTTACTTTGGTCAATGATGAAAATATTGCAAAGATGATCCTTAAGGAGTTTGGACTTGATCCGGAGAAGGGACATATCATCAATGGACATGTCCCTGTAAAGACCGGCAAAGGGGAGAGCCCAATAAAAGCCAATGGTAGATTATTGGTTATTGACGGCGGATTTGCGAAAGCCTATCAAAGAGAAACAGGGATCGCCGGATATACTCTGATCTTTAATTCCTACGGTCTGCAGCTGGTAAGCCATCAGCCTTTCGAATCCGTGGAAAAATCGGTAAACGACGGAATCGATATCCGCTCGACAGTAAGCGTTGTTGAGAAGGTTGTTGAACGGAAGAAGATAGCGGATACCGATATTGGCCAGAAGCTGAAAAAACAGATCTATTATCTGGAGATGCTCTTAGGCGCTTTCCGTAAAGGTGTTATCAAAGAAAAAATCTAATGACTAACCCTATTTTTTCAGAAGAGATTTGAATTCTTCGATTTTCCGGACGGGGCGCTGACAAGTAAAGTTTTGACACAGATAAGCTATAACATGACTTGGCTCAATGGGGTAATCCTTAGTCCAGGGAATAATTTCAGGCAGGCTTCCTTCCTGGTAAAGAACTGAAGAGTAAGGACGAAACTCGGCAAAGAAAATTTGACGCATTTCAGGAAGTTCTCCGTTTTCGAGCGAACCTGCCAGAATTAATTCCTGACTTGGATGAAGAGCAAACTGTAGGGCTTGGAGAAAGGCTGTATATCCTGAGGGATGTTCCTCCAGAACGGGGCGAAAAGAGAGAAGCTGTTGTTCGGCTTGCTTTTCCCAGCGTTCATCACCGGTTAGGCGCGCCAGCCGCAGAAGGTTGAGCGCAGTGATCGAGTTGCCGGAAGGGAGGGCTCCGTCATAACTTTCTTTAGGCCGGAAGAGAAGCTCTTCGGCATCAGAATCAGAGCCGGTAAGAAAGTACCCTCCGTCTTCTTCGTCCATAAAGAGCCGTTCCAGTTCCTCTCGGAGGCGGAGTGCGGTTTTTAGATATTGAGGTTGACCACTGGCGGAGTAAAGTTCCAGGAGCCCCCAAATGAAAAAGGCATAATCGTCCAAGTACCCAAGGTAGGCTGCTTCCCCTTCGCGGAAACGGGCCAGGAGTCGCCCATCATTTCGCACAAGGTGGCTGAGGACAAAATCTGCGGCCTTGGCGGCGGCTTCCAGGTAGATGCCTTTTCCAAGAACTTGGGCTCCTCTCGCCAAGGCAGCGATCATAAGTCCGTTCCAGGCTGTTAAAATTTTATCGTCCTTATGAGGGTGGATTCGTTTCTCCCGTGCGGCGAATAGGCTTTGGCGTGCGTTTTCCAGGGAACTTAATACCTGATCCTTGGTCAGGGCATTGTCCCGGGCGATTTTAGCTAAAGCTCCAAGTAATAAATTGGGGTTATTTTTTCCTTCAAAGTTACCATCAGAGGAGATATCATAAACAGCGCAGTACTTTGCGGCTGTCTCCTTGTCCAGTACGGCTTCAATTTCTTCGGGAGTCCAAACATGGAATTTTCCTTCGACTCCTTCAGCGTCGGCATCTTCCGCGGAATAAAAACCACCTTCCGGGGAGGTCATGTCACGAAGGATATATGTAAAAATTTCTTGTGCTATTCGAGCATCCTCTTGACGGTGCTCGAACTGATAGCTTTCCAGGTAGGCAAAGGCGAGCAGGGCATTATCATAGAGCATTTTTTCGAAGTGAGGGATTAACCACTTCTCGTCCGTACTGTACCTCGCAAACCCGAACCCGATATGATCATAGATTCCCCCGAGGGCCATTCCATCAAGGGTTTTACGGACCATTTCCCGGGCTTTGTCCTGCGGGTGGTCCTCTGCATAGCGAAGGAGAAAGGTTAGGGTATGGGGCGTAGGAAATTTCGGAGCACGGCCGAATCCTCCGTAACGGGCATCAAAGCTGCGGGTCAAGTCCGCATAAGCTTTTTTGATAATTTGTTCCCCCCATGTTTGCATGGCTTCGGAAGCGGAACCCTTGCCGTTTTGCAGTAAAACAGCGCCAGCCAAAGGGGAGGATTGGATCGCTGCTTTATTTGTACCGGTACGTCCGGAATGAACTGCAGAAACTATTTTATCGGCAGACTCCCGCAATTTACCTTCGCTTGTGTTCCAGAGAGTCCCCACTTGTTCCAAGAGTTCCATAAGTCCTGGACGTCCATAATGCTGCGTTTTTGGAAAGTAGGTTCCGGCGAAAAAGGGCTTTTTCGCAGGTGTCATAATGATAGTGAGCGGCCAACCACCCGATCCGGTAAGGGCCTGACAGAATTCCATGTACAGATGGTCAACATCAGGGCGTTCTTCGCGGTCAACCTTAATGGAGATAAAATAGCGATTAAGTACAGCAGCAGCAGCCTGGTCTTCAAAGGATTCACGCTCCATGACATGACACCAGTGACAAGTCGCTTGTAGCAGACAACTACGAATACCCAATAGATAAGAAAATAGGCTTGTTCTCAGCTTTCGCTTTTTGAAAAGCTTCATCTCCCCAAGGAAACCAATCTACGGGATTTTCAGCATGTTGAAGCAGATAGGGTGATTTTTCCTTGGATAATCTATTGGGCTTATTTTTAGTAGTCATTGGGCAACACCTCCTTTTTTGAGGTATATTTTTAATAGTTTCATTATACTATATATGTTATACCCTAAAAGCGGGGTAAATATGATGAATTTGAATAGTCCTTTCAGGTCCGTTTCAGATGCCATTCAGAAGGTGATTGTCCCCTTTGCCGCAAAACAAAAAGACCGCCGTAGCGATCTTTTGAATTGTTTATTTTATTTTAATTCGATGGCTACAACAATGCCAGCCAATCCCGTTTGGCGTAGAGTATCCGAATCACCGTGACAATTTTTCTTGCTTCGGATATCTTATAAAAAATAATATAATTCTCTACTAGTTGCTTTCGTATTCCTAAGGAAGCCAGCCTTTCATCCGATACCGGTGTGTTTCTGTGCGGCATTTCCTCCAAACTTAGAACGACACCACCGATTTTATCCACTAACTTTATGGCAATAGCAGGTTCTAAAAGCTCTCCCGTGATATAACGGCCTATTTCTATTAAATCGTTTTTCGCCGGTTCGGTAATGCGGATGGTATAAATGCTCAATTAAACCAACCCTTTCCGAATATCCTCCAACGCCTCGCGGAAGGGGCTTGTTTTACCCTGTTCAGCCGCTTTCAGTCCATCGTCCAGCAACTTATAAAGTTCGAATTTCCCGGCAAGCTTCTCATAGGTTTCAATACTCATCACTGCTAAATCACCCTGCCCATTCTTTGTGATATAAACAGGTTCCTTGTATTTATGGCAGAACTCAGAAATTTCGTTGTATTTATTTCTCAAGTCCGAACTCGGTCTGATGTTAGGCATTTTGCTCACCTCCACATCTATTATATGCATATTATATCAATAAAACGATATATAAGCAATACTACATTCTTTTTATCATTTTCCTGATGATTGTTAAATTCCA
>NZ_JCAIJG010000135.1:0-1559 GCF_059735615.1 Desulfosporosinus sp. Tol-M2 | reverse complement strand
AAGATACGTTAGTAACGTAAACTTTCACTGAGGTGATATGGGGTTCAAATTGTGAATTAAGAAGGGAGTTACAATTAATGGATACTAGTTTAATTACGGCAATGGCGGCAATTGGTGCTGGAGTTGCTGCAGGATTCGCAGCTATCGGAGCCGGGATTGGTAATGGTCTTGTTATCAGCAGAACGATCGAGGGTATTGCCCGACAACCGGAAGCTAAAGGGACTTTAATGGGTACTATGTTTTTAGGTATCGGCTTGGTCGAAATTTTGCCTATTCTTTCTTTTATTGTTGCGCTGCTTCTTATGTTCACGAAGTAGGTTGTTGTGCGAATGTGTTGAGACCAAGACTATGCCCGTTCTAAATTTATGGGGGGACGTAAGTCTCCCTTAAAAAAGGGCTATAGCTTCAATACCTAAATTGAGAGGGGGGTAGGCTTTGAATAACCCTTTAGTATTTGATTGGACGATGCTTGCTCAGATGATATCCTTTGTGTTACTGGTTTGGTTTCTTGGCAAGGTAGCGTGGAACCCGTTAAATAACATGATGGAAAAACGGCGGAATTTTATCGAGACCAACCTGGCTGAAGCAAAAGAAGAACGTCAGCAAGCGGAGCAAATAAAACGCGAATATCAGGAAGAAATGCGTCAAGCTCGTCAAGAAGCTCAAGAAGTAATTGCCAAAGCAACCAAAGTGGGCGAAGCAAGTGCGAACGAAATCATCGTTGCAGCCCATGAGGAGGCCGAAAAAATTAAAAAATCCGCCCTTGTTGATATTCAACGCGAACGTGACAGGGCGATTGCCGATGTTAAGGGCCAAGCTGCTGATCTGTCAATTTTAGTAGCCGAAAAGATTATACGTCAAAAATTAGACTTGAAGGGTCAATCACAGCTCATTGAGCAATTCATTCAAGAGGTAGGGGAATTGCAATGATAAATGGAGCGCTTGCCCGTAGGTATTCCCAGGCTTTATTTGAAATTGCTTCCGAAACGTCTCTTGACCTGATTGATGGCGATCTGCGTGAACTTACAAAGCTAGTCGAGGAAAACGAAGAGGTTAGAAATGTCCTGCTTCATCCCCACATTTCTTTTAAAGAAAAGAAAGCCGTGATGGATGAACTGTTGGGGAAAGAATTTGGCAAAACGACACGTAATTTTCTCCACCTATTGATTGACAAGAGGCGGGAGAATCTCTTACCTGACATACAACGTGAGTTTACTAAGTTGGCTGATGAGGCGCGTAAAGTCGTGGAAGCGAAAATAGTCAGCGCAGTCGAGTTAAGTGCGCCCCAACTTGACAATCTCAAAAAGGTTATTGGGAGTATGATGACAGGAAAAGATATTCGCGTTATTCGCGATGTACGACCTGAACTTATTGGTGGGGTTCTTATTCAGGTCGGAGATCGTGTGATGGATGGGACGGTTGCCCATGCCTTGAACCGGATGCGTGTGGGGTTACGGAAAACCTCGGAGAAACCTCAGGAAGTAGGGGTGAAATAACAGGATGAACTTGCGTCCAGAAGAAATTAGTTCCATTATCAAACAGCAAATAGAACGCTATGA
>NZ_JCAIJG010000016.1:0-13984 GCF_059735615.1 Desulfosporosinus sp. Tol-M2 | reverse complement strand
TCGCACTAGAATCATAAATCTAAATTAAATTAAATTTAGCACAAAAGCAACTCATTAGTCAAGTGGTAGACTAAGATTCCGTTAATGACATATACTACTACTGTCGAGTATTATTTAACAGTTAAACTTATTAATTTATCCATTTTTACAGGGAATCCTTTCTGTCTGTCGAATAACTTGTAATTACTTAAAAATGGAGATATTCAATATCGGCAAAGCTTAGAACCACGGTTAAAAAAAGGAGCTTAGTATGGACATCACCTTTCAATCGATTGGTACAATACATACACCTTATTTGGCCATTAATACCCCCCATCAGCCAATTGCTGACGCACCCGGTGATTTTTGGCTAACGCTTAATCCTGAATATACAAGTGCTTTAAAAACCTTAAATACCTTCAACTACATTTATGTCCTCTATCACCTCGATCAAGTGGTCCCTCCGGTAGAACTGCTCACCAGATCCCCCTGGGCTCCTGAAACTGAAATTGGGCTCTTTGCCAGCCGTTCCCCACAAAGGCCCAACCCCATAGGTCTAAGTATTGTCCAGGTAAAGGAAATTATCGGAAACGAAGTTACAACTTCGGGTATTGATACCTATAACGGAACCCCCTTACTGGATATTAAACCTTATCTGCAATTTATGGACAACAAAGAGGATGCTAATAATGGCTGGTTTGACACTCTCCCGGATAAAGAACATATTATAGCTCACGTTCTTGGGCTTACCCATGACCACGAGCATTCGCATGAGCATACGCATGAGCATTCGCATGAACATTCGCATGAGCATTCACATGAGCATTCACATGAGAATGTTCGCCGACATGCACACGATCATGTATATGACCATAAACACCCTAAACATCCTCATGAACACAACGATTAAGCTCTAAGTTAAAAGGTCACGAGTTAAAACTCGTGCCCCTTTAGCCATTACCCTATTTAAAAATAGCTTAGTTTACTGTTTTATTAGTCGGCTGAGGTTGTGAATATTGAGGATTATTTCGAATGTGGTCATTATATCCCGGCCCGACTTCCTTCGTTCCGGTAGGTTGCGGATCTTTTCCGTACTGTGCCGGTCCGCCATACTTCTCATTCGGGTTATCCTCATAAGAGATCTCGTTACCTTCGTTCCATGGGCCGCGACTATCTCCCTGGCCCGTCGACAGGTTCATATATTTCTTAGAGAAATCGGAATCCCGAAAGTCTTTATTGACGCCGCTTCCCTTTAATGTCTCAATCGCTTGCATAAAGGAGAAGTTATGCGCTTCTTCACGACTTAAGAGGAAACGAATCATGTCTTTGACTCCAGCATCGTCCGTTTGTTGGAGAAGTCGCTCATAAATAAGTTTAGCTCGAAGTTCTGCCCCTGCATTTGACGAAAGATCTGTATAAAGATCTCCTGTTGAATTGACGAAGTTTGCTGTCCAGGGTACTCCAGCAGAGTTAACTAGCAGAGGGCCCCCTCCAAGCAAGGCCATATGATTTGCCTGAAAATCTTTAGAAATACTATCGACAGGACCAATCAGCATTGCTAGGCTCTCGCCAACCATTTCTAAATGGCTTAACTCTTCCGCTGCGATATCTTGCAGTAAATCTCGGATTTGCACATTATTGCATCCTAAACTCTGTGAGAAATACTGCATAGCCGCTTTAAGCTCACCATTACCGCCCCCAAACTGCTCTAGTAATAAGACAGCAAATCGGGGATCGGGTTTATCGACATGTACAGTATATTCCATATCTTTGACATGTTTAAACACATCTAAAACCTCCTTCTGCTTATTGTATAATGAACAGATAACTCAAATTTCAATATTAGTATCTCATTTACATCTGATTATTATCCAACAAGTTTGTAACAAGGCAATTTCCTCTTGCTTGACTATTCCCCTTGATTTGATATGCTTGTAATAATTTGGTAAATTGTCATTGTGGAAGAACCCTATTGCCCTGTCGGAAGGATGAGTGAAACATGCCTGACAAATATAATTTAACGTTAGAACAAAATATTTTCCTGGCCAAAAAATTAATTGTTGAGAACATATACAACAGCGCAAAACTTGAAGGATGCAACGTAACCTTTCCTGACACACAGACTATTCTCGATGGAATAAGTGTTTCTAACCTTAAGATTTCGGACATCGAATGTATTTTGAATCTTAGAGATGCTTGGAAATTTCTCTTAAATAATATAGAAAAGCCGTTTGACCTTGAATTTGTTTGTAAGATAAACTCTTATATTTCTAGGAATGAAGCCCTTGAATGGGGGGTTCTGCGCAATGGGAAAATTGGTATTTCCGGAACAAATTATGTACCGCCTATACCGTTCGAAGAGAACGTTATTCAAGAAATAGCAAAAATCAACAACATCGAAAATGTCACCAAAAAGGCGATCAAATATTTTTTGTGGGGAATAAGGAGCCAATTATTTTGGGATGGGAACAAACGGACCAGTACTTTGTGCGCGAACAAGATTCTCATTAACGACGGCAAAGGTATTCTGAGCGTAAAAGAAGAGGATTTAAGAGAGTTTAATCAGCATTTAACCAACTTTTACAATACCAATGACTATTTGGTAATTGATGACTTTATTTACTCTAAATGCATTAGGGGGATTGATTTTAATTAATCCAGGCCGACTCCGAAAATAGCAGCCCCACATTTCGCACAGTTTCCTCGCTCCAGACGCTTCACCAGCACAGGTTCACGCCGTATCACAGCCTCTCCGCACTGAGGACAAAAAGTCGTATCCCCGCCGCTGACATTCCCCAAATATACATAAGGAAGCCACTCTTTACCTATACTCCATAAGCGCTCTAAGGTTTGTCGATCCGTTGGCGGTACCGCCAGACGATAAGCTGGGTGATAACGGCTCAAATGCCAAGCCAGTGGAACATCGAGCCGGTGCAGCCATCGAGCCAATCCGGTAAGCTCTTTCGGGTCATCATTGGCTCCTGGAATAACAAGAGTTGTCAGTTCAAGATGCACCCGCCCAGCCAAACGCTCGACATTGTCTAAAACCCAAGCCAGTTTGCCGCCGCAATAGCGTTGATAGAACTCCTCCGAAAATGCCTTAATATCAATATTGACCGCATCCAGCCACGGAATCAACTCCTCGAGAAAGCGCGGCGAAATCGTTCCGTTACTAACCAAAACCACCTTCCCCCCTTGAGCTCGCACTAAGGGGGCGGTATCCCGAATCATCTCAAACCACACACTCGGCTCTGAATAAGTAAAACACAACCCCAAGGAATTTCGGGCCTGCCCGGCAAGTTCAGCGGGAGTCACCTTTCTTCCTGGTTGATGTTGCTGGGATATTTCGTGATTTTGACAGAACGAACACCTTAGATTGCAGCCAAAGCCTCCCGCGGAGAAAATCCAGGAACCCGGATAAAAGTGATAGAGGGGCTTCTTTTCAATCGGGTCTAAATGCCAAGCCGCCACTTCACCATAGGTCAGAGATACAATTTCTCCTTCACGGTTTTGCCGTACATGACACCTTCCGGATTGCCCGTTCCTTAATTGACAATGCTGGGGACACAACAGACAAGCCGCAGTATGGGATTCTTGATGGGCATAAATCGTATTTCCCGACTTGTTTGAATTACTTACCTCATTTGAATTACTCATAATGCCGCTTGACCTCAAAGCGCCAAAACTCCACCGCTTCCTCTGACGAAATTCCCGCCTTTTGTTTGGCAATACTGACTTGGTCTGAAATGGTATCTACGCCTTCCAAATGGGGCAGCAAAAGCCCGGTTTTCCTACCCTGGCGGACAACAACGCCATAGCGCCAAGGATCCAAATCCTCTGGCCCTTCGATTTTCTCAAGTTCTCCGAGCACATCAACGGTAATACTCAGAGTATCTATTTCGTCAGCTTGAACCGGTCGAAATCGCGGATCTTGTGTTCCTGCAGCCAAGGCATTATGTTGAATTTCCAAGGCCAGATTTTCCTGCCAAGGCTCAGTTGTGCCAATACAGCCACGTAAATACCCATTTTGTTTTAGGGTTACAAAACATCCTCTCCGTTCACCAAACGGCGATGAGGATATGTCTGGTAAATCCGGTAGGCCAGGGTCCTCATTCTGTAAATAGGCCCTCAGACAACGTCGCGCCCAAAGAGGCAAGGGGGACGAATGATACAGATCAGCCACCATATACCCCACACCAAACGGTCCTTCATAGGACAACACTTCCGGTGCTCCTTCTTTAGCAGCAAGTGCCAAACGCAGGCTTCTGAACCCACACTCGCCGGCTTTCTCGACAAGGTATGCCGGCAAATCAGTGAGCTTTTTCGCATCCCGCTGCAGAACCTTTAGTACGGCCTGATCAAATTCCGGCCCGGCAGAATCAAAGCCGTACGGTCCGTCTTCCTTCAAACGGTGGGAGAGATCCCCGCTGGCAACTAGCGCATAGCGACCGGGCAGCTTATCCAGAATTTGGCCCATACGTAAACCATATTCATCCGGTCTCTCCAAGGGCATCCCCAGAAGTACAACCTTCCCACTCCAACCTGCCTTTTGTAAAAAATAAAGTGGTACCAGGGCACCGTGATCCAGAGGTCCCTGTATAGAAATAACTCCCATAAGTTCTTTCTGAAATTGCGCAATCACCGCAGGGTCGCCTGCAAATGAAAAACTTAATTGCGGAGCTCCAAATTGAGCGAAATTTCCCCGGCCAACTTCCTCTGTCAAAAGTGTAATCCCGTCCTTTGTGAGCGGTGCATGAGGGGAAATCAGGATCACCGTCTCAACCTCCGCTCGAACTAAACGACTCGAAATCTCTTGGTAGGCCTCCAAACTCGCTTGGCACTTACGCTCCTCTCCCCGTCCAATCTCCGGAACGAGGATGGGAGGATGCGGAACAAAGACCGAATAAACTAAACTCATAAATCCAGCACCCCCTTTTCTCCTGCCAGTACTTAATATCTCTATTGTAACCTGATCCCCCGCAAAAATCCAAAAAAAATTGGTCTACCACCTCAGCTTAGTTTCAATTTCTTTACTTGGTTTGTTCACACGAAATCAGTTATACTAATATTGATTTTTCATAACATAAATATTGCACGACAAAACTTGTGGGGCAGGAACTAAATCGATTATACGATGGAGGTAGATACCATGAATAAACAAACTGTCAGTACTCAAAACGCACCTGCAGCCATTGGCCCTTATTCTCAAGGGATTAAGGTCGGAAATCTAATCTTCACATCCGGGCAAATTCCAATGAACCCGCAAAGCGGAGAGTTGATCGCTGATATTGAGGGTGCAACCAAACAATCCCTTGATAATGTCAAAGCGATCATTGAGTCCGCAGGCTCTTCTATGGACAAAATCGTAAAGACCGTGGTTTTCCTGAGTAACATCAATGACTATACGGCGATGAATGCCGTTTACGCCACTTATTTCCCAAGTAATCCTCCTGCCCGTTCGGCTGTACAAGTTGCACGTTTACCAAAGGACGCTGTTATTGAAATTGAAGCGATTGCTCTGATTGAATGAAACAAAAAGGCTCTCCAATAATGTCCTATTATGGAACATTAAGTTAATTATTGCATAACGTGTATTATAAATATCCAAAATCAAATGATTCTCACCTTTAATATAAAGGGGGCTTACCCATGACATCGTTGATGGGGCTACAGGCTTATTTCCCTAATCAACAGAACAAGTTCTCCCCTATTCAGCGACAGAGAACCAACCCTGTTCAAGGGTCAGGACCATCGCCTGTTCAACAGCGAATTCCTACACCGACTACCCGACCGATTGTTCAGCCAATAACCCAGCCCACTTCTTCCATTCAGGAGCAAATTCCTCTATTAACGAAACATCCAACCTCTCCCGCTCCGGCGTCTTCTAACCCCTGGCAACAACAAGCAGGAATTCTCCTGAAACAATACGGTCCTTCGCTCATAAGACAATTTGGGCCTCCCCTGGCCCGTAAAATAGGCCTTCCCATTGCCCAACGCCTTGGCCCTTCCTTGGCACGTAAAGTGGGAATTCCCCTAGCCCAACGTATTGGTGCTCCTCTTCTGCGCAAAGTATTTCTTCCTCTCACTAAACGAGCGGGATTGGCACTCATTCGACGACTGGGTCTTCCGTTTTAACTTATGCCACCTAAATACGTTTCTACTCAGCCTATTCTCAAACAAATTATCTCGATGCTACAGTAGTATCATGGCTGCTTTAGCGCTACCTCTAATTCTAATTCAAATACAATATGAAAATGTGACTTTTGTAAAGCAGGGGGAAGTTATCCTAACTTCCCCCTGCTTTACTATTTTCCGAGAACATTCTGATCTTCCCGAAAGCAAACCGGACATTCGTTCATCAGTGGTAACCCGTCTTTTCCACCGCCAAGAGGTGGAATTGTATGCCTTTGTTTGAGTTACGTCTTAACTTTCGCGGCAACATATCTCCAATCTTTTTTCTGAGTAGAATCTATTTTTCTCATTTCACGAAAGGAATATGTCAGATTGTAGAGAATATAGTAGAGAATGTATGTATAGAGATGTAAAAATGTATTTTAAGAGGGAAAGACAGATGGAATTGGGTTATTTTTTAGTAAGATATGGATCTAAACTTTTAAAAGTGAAATAGCCCTAATTGAACAAATTGGAGGAAATATAGTGCATTTTTGAATTCATAAGCCTTTCCTCATCTTCCTTGACCTTAGGAAACGTAGGCAAAAGTAAGTCTATCAGCGGATTTGCCATATCCAATAAATAATAAAGCTATTGTCCTGATCGATATTAAGCAATTTAAAAAGGTAGTCGGTTGAACCAATTGGCTATGGTACGACTAAATTCCACTAAACTATGAAAGGAATAAGCGAATGTGTCAATAAATCTTTTTGTTACCGGTACGAAACGTGTTGGAAAATCTACCCTCCTTAAAGAATGCCTTTATCCCTATCTTAATATTACGGGAGGCTATTACATCCAGCGTGTAAATGATGAAGATTCGACTACTCTTGCTTTCAGAATACTTGATGTTTCCTCGCAACCTTATTATTTATTAAATGTTACCGACACCGTATCAGTAGAAGCTGATATTATTGCCATCACTTCTATAAATAAAAGGGGTATTCAAATCTTTCCCACTTCTTTAGAAAATAAGGGTGTTAGTATCCTAAGGGATGCGCAACGAACTAAAAAGATCGTCCTGATGGATGAACTGGGGAAATTTGAATTACATGCTCCCCACTTTGCTAAAACTGTCTTCGAGATATTAAAAGGCCCAATCCCTGTTATAGGTGTTTTAAAAAAAGAGCATAACCCATTTTTAGATCATATCTCAAATAATTATGCCGATTTGATACTAGATCTTGATGAAATAGATCCGGCTTTATGTAAAGAACATATCAATCTTTTTTTAGATTCAGTACTTAACGATTAATAACATTCATTCTCTTCTAATAATTAGCTCCAGTGAGAATAAGGCATTCCTGCTCCTATTAATTGCCATTTAGGCTTAAGGAGCAGGAATGCTTTTTTACTACATAAAAGCGGAGACCTAAAACTTGATATAATATTCAGATTAAGCTTATCCTAACAATATCAAACCTTAACAAACAGAAGCCAACTTATTGATACAAATTTATTTAAATTATATCTTCTTGATAAATTATCAAGGTATACATCCAAAAATCCAATAATATAATTATTAGGTATCATAAGTAATATAGAATTAATTTATTAATACTATGGTCTAATAAACTCATAAAGCAAAAACTGTTAGGAGATTATACTATGAAGCTCATCACTGTCGCCGGACCGCCCACCTCGGGGAAAACCGCCGTCATCTTGAAACTAATTGAATGTCTTAATATGGAGAACGGTAGTGTCGGCGTAGTAAAATTTGATTGTCTCACTTCCTTCGATAATCTGCGCTATGGGGAAGCTGGCATTCCTGTTCAGACCGGATTTTCCGGGAAAATATGTCCCGACCATTATTTCGTCAGCAATATTGAGGACGCAGTCCAATGGAGCATACAGTCCGGATTTGATCTTCTGATTACAGAGAGTGCCGGTCTCTGCAACCGCTGTTCTCCCTACATCAACGGAATCCTCTCCATTTGTGTCATCGATAATCTATCTGGGGTTAACACGCCGCGCAAAATAGGTCCTATGCTTAAATTCGCAGATATCGTCGTCGTAACCAAAGGAGATATCGTTTCCCAAGCCGAGCGGGAAGTATTTGCCTTCAATGTCAAGCAAGTCAATTCTTCCGCAAAGGTCGTTTCTGTGAACGGCATCACCGGACAGGGAATCTTTTTGGTAGCAAAATATTTACTGCAGGCCCGGGACATTTGTACTCTCAAAGACTTGAAACTGCAGTTTACAACTCCCGCGGCGGTTTGCTCCTATTGCACAGGAGAAACAAGAATTGGTGAGTCGTATCAAATGGGAATGCTAAAGAAAATGGAGTTTAAGAAAATATGACAGTACAAGATTTTATTACTCTCCTAAATAGCAGGCGTCTTGACGAAATAATTCAGGAATACCCCATATCCAGAGACTTCCTTGCCAATTTCCGACTGGGCACCATCTCCAGGAGACTGCCACTGCCTCAGGCTCTTGAGGAGGTCGACGATGAAACACTTGGGGAATTCGGATTGGACAGATATGGAGTATTGATTAATTTCAGCGAATTCCTGGAGACATTTACACAGACGAAAGACTCCTCCGCTGCAGTATCATTCCTAACAATTATTGGAGGCTTCAATAAATCAAACGAACCGGAAAACATTGAACTTACCATTGCCTCCGGAGAGATCATCAGCATTGTGGGACCCACAGGATCCGGTAAGAGCAGACTCTTAAGCGACATCGAGTGCTTAGCCCAGGGAGATACCCCCACAGGCAGACAAATCCTGGTCAATGGCACAGAACTTGATGACCTGCAACGTTTCGAGATGAACGGCAAATTGGTGGCCCAGCTTTCGCAAAATATGAATTTCGTTATGGATCTGACTGTCCGTGAATTTCTGGAAATGCATGCTAAAAGCAGACTAACACAGAGTGCCGGAGAAGTAGTAAAAAAGTGTTTAATGTGTGCCAATACCCTTGCGGGTGAAAAATTCTCCGAGGATATAAAGGTGACCCAGCTCAGTGGCGGACAATCCAGAGCGCTGATGATTGCCGACACCGCCTATATGAGTAATTCACCTATCGTACTGATTGACGAAATAGAAAATGCAGGAATTGACAGGCGGCAAGCTGTCGAACTCTTGGCCAAAAGTGAAAAGATAATCTTTGTTTCCACCCATGATCCCCTCTTGGCACTCAGCGCCGATAAACGTATCGTTATTAAAAATGGCGGGATATCTAAAGTCATTGAAATCTCAGATGCTGAAAGGCAAAGCTTAGAAGTCATCGAAAAAATCGACAGTACGCTGCTGATCCTTCGCAACCGCCTGCGCACTGGTGAAATGATAACTGAAGAATCACTGAAAATTTACATGGAGGATAAGTTATGTGGCAAATATATGATGCTTTGATTAACGGAATCCCGGAAAACCTCATTGTCGACGAGCTTATTTGCGGAAATGGCACTTCGTTTGTACGCAGCGGGAACGGTTCGGGAATTTCCGGGTTTCGCCCTTATGAAACCAGAATGCCCATGTTCAGCAAAAATCTGATCGGAGCATCCCTGCGTGAGGCTGCCACCAGCGTCAAATCTTGGAACTTTGCCGAAGCATCCGTCGGCCTTGCGGCCATCAATTCCTATTACAACAACCCTAGTGTGGCCAGGAAAAACGGCGTGGATTTTTCAGATGCCAGAAGAGTGGAGGATAGAATGTTCAGTCCTTTTATTATGTCCCAAAACGAGGTCAGAGGGAAAAGAATTGCGGTTGTTGGACACTTCCCCTATCTTGAAAAGTTGTTTGAACCTATATGTGATTTATCGATCATCAGCTGGAACCCGCAAGAAGGAGATTTTCCCCTCTCTGCCAGTGAATATCTACTACCGGGAAGCGACTATGTGTATATCACCAGTGCAAGTATAGCAGATAAAACCCTGCCCAGAATGCTGGAATTATCCAAGAATGCCCAAAGGATCACAATCGTCGGGCCTACCACTCCCCTTGCCCCTGTATTTTTCGATTATGGCATTGCTGATCTGTCGGGGTTTATTATTAAAGATAATCCCCTCGCCTTCAGAATCATTGCCGGGGCTGAAAGAGTGAGAATTTATACGGCAGGGCAAAAAGTTTCTTTCAAAAAAACTCTGTGGGAGAAGAACATTGGAATTCGCTTGGAATCCTTATACCTCACCTAAAATCCATTGGTATATTTTTGAAGGTAAACTTAAACAAATGGACAAAAAAATATTTCACTAAACACTCGCTCTATTCAAACTGTAACTCCCCCAGATAATTGGTAAACCGCTGTCCGAACTGATCATTTAAGATGATAATTCGCATAGTTTCACCTGTCCCAGTCTTGTTGGGTAATGGTTTGCCATAATCCGCATAAATAAGATAAACATTGTTTTTTTCTACTACTTCTTCCATATTTACACCCGAAACGTAATTATCCGTTCCTTTAGTGTATACTTTTTTATACCGTTCGACGATTTCGGGATCAATATGGTTCAGTGCTTCCAGCAGCGGTGTACCGGTAAACTCGTGTTTGCTTAAGCCACTGGTCGAATTGATCACTAATTTTTTATTTACAGCAGATAATTTCTTCACATCAGCCAGAGTAATTTCCCCAAGAACAGTATTCCCTGCTCTTAGTTTTATTTTGCCTTCTTCAATTATCCCGTCCTTTGCATTCAGATAGGCAAATGTTCCAATAATAACCGCAAGAATTGCCATAATTATGGTTATTATTTTAAAGGACCTGTTTTCAGCCATCACCGGAGCACCCCTCCCTAAGATTTTTTATTTTGATTATGCTTCAGCGCTTCCTGGATAGTCCTGTCTTGAGCTATGGTAATTATCACTTGACTTCCAACAACAGTCAGTCCTATTTTTGGATTGTTTGGACAATGAGCAAACCAGTCATAACCGGGAAAATCAGAAGTAGTACATAATCAAGCAAACAAAATCGTAACCTGCGAAGGTAAGTTCGCTGCGGAAAAACCCGGAATCCACGTGTTTCCATAGCTACAGAAAACTGCTGGGCTTTGAGCACCGCCCCATATACCACCGGATAAATCAGCCTGGAATAAAGTGCGATTCTCTTTCCCCAAGGAATTTTTTTGAGTTCTATCCCTCTTAATTGAATCGCCGTAACTACGTTAATCATTTCTTCCCGAAACCCTGGTAAAAAGTGCAGGGCAATAGAAAACATGAATGCTATTTCATAAGGGACTTTCCATTGTACCAACCCTAACACAATATCGCGGGAACCGGTAGAAACCAGCAATACTGCTGAAGCAATAATTACAAACATGCGGATAATCACGTTCAACCCCTGCAGCAGACCATAATCGGTAACCAGTGGTATTGTGCCTACCATCAGCAGCACCTCACCTCCCCGCGAAAAAACGCTCTGCACAACTAACAGTAAGAGAAACAGAGGCAACAACTTCCATATGTATCTATATAAATAATTAAATTCCACTTGAAGAACTTTTAACAGAATAACAGTTCCTGACAAGAGCCAGAGAAGCTGCAGCGGCGTATTATATACTATGGCTAAAGTAGAGATACACACTACCATTACTATTTTAGTCCGGGGATCAAGCTTCCTGACCAATAGTATCTTTCTGTCTTCTATCTCTCCGGATTTGGCCGTTTTCCAATTCAACAACCCTTTCTGCCACCCTCTCGACGAATTTTATATCATGACTAACCAGGATCATGCCGCATCCTAAGCCGACAGTTTTTAGCAAATGCTCGTGCAAAAGCTTTTTGCGGTAAACGTCCAAACCTACGGTAGGCTCATCCAGAATCAGAAATTCGGGGTCATTGACCAGAATAGCGGCAATTGCCAGCCGCCGTTTTTCACCTTGGCTTAAATGCAGGGGATAAACATTTTTGTAGGCTGACAGTTCAAAGTAATCCAGGTAATAATTCACTTTTTTCCGCACTGCTTCCGGTCCATAACCGCGGTGAGTCAAACTAAAACCGATCTCTTCAAACACGGTAGGGCAAAAAAACTGCTGATCCGGATTTTGAAATATATAGCCGATACGGCGTCCCACTTCGGCTAACGAATATTCCGTTAAAGATTTCCCTTCCAGGCGGATTTGCCCATTGACCGGCTGTAAAATTCCGAGCATTAGTTTTGTTAAGGTGGTCTTTCCACTGCCGTTTGCGCCGACAATAGCTGTAACTTCGTTTTTGATATTCAGATTAATCTCCTTCAAAACTTGTTTATTTTGCTTTGGATAATTAAAACTTACCTGGCTTAGTTCTAAATAGGTCATAAGCTGTCCTCCGTCCAAATGGTTTTAGGCGAAAGCTAACCTGTTGGCAAGAAGAAAATCCCTATCCGCGAGTAGCGATTCTGTCACATCAATCCGGACTATTTCCCCATCGTTCATCACCAGTAAACGGTCAGCAAAATTGACTGTTTCCAGGTCATGCTCGACAGCAACTATTGTTTTACCCCGCGTGTGCAATGTTTTGATTGCCGACGCCACTAATTTTTTACCGTCAGAATCCAGCTGGGACATAACCTCATCAAGGATCAACACCGGCGGGTCCAAAGCCAAAACTGCAGCCAAAGCCACTAAGTGTTTCTCCCCGCCGGAAAGTTGGTTAGGCTTTGCCTCCCGCAGTGCAGTAATTCCCAGGAGACTGATTACCTGATCTACCCGCTCTCGGATTATGTCCGGCGCCAGGCACATGTTTTCCGGGGCAAAGGCAATTTCGTCTTCAACTGTAGATGAAAAAAGCTGCGTATCAGGATTTTGAAAAACCATGCCTACTTCTAAAGCTAAATTAGCTAAGTTGAATTGCTGAATGTTTTTGCCGTTCACCATAACTTTCCCTGCCATCAGCCCACTCCAGTAATGAGGAATAATGCCGCAGAGACAGCTGCAGAGGGTGCTCTTGCCACAACCGCTTAACCCCATTATCGCTAATATTTCCCCCTGAGCGACTTGAAAATTGATATTCTTAAGGATAAGCGGCCCATCGGACTTGTATTGATAGGTCAGGCCCTGAACCACAACTGCAGGCTCCAAGTATGAATTTCCTCCTAGCTGATTGATTTATATTTTTGCTGAATATATATTTACTTATTATTGGGTATTTCCCGAGTCTGTCAGAGGAACGGGGTCTCCCACCTGGCGGAATTTTCTATATTGTTTTAATATCTTATGAGCAATGATCCCGCCTAGTCCGCCTGACAACGCAGCTGTACTCAGGCTTAGAACAAGGGGGATCAAAGGAAGACGAAAATATGCCAAATTGACTAATGCCGTACCTGCCGCATTGGCCATTAATCCTGCCAAGAAGGCGCACCCGACACAACAAACCCGGTGTCCAATAATTAACAACCCCAAGTCGGCCATTATACCCGGAACTGTATAGGTCAGCAAGCTCAGCGCTCCGTGCGAACCGGTAATACCTGTGCTCATTACCACTAAAGCCTGTACAAAGCCGGTCAAGGTCGCAGCTCCTGGTTTACCTGTTATTCCGACCGCCAGTACCAGCCACATCATATAAAGACCCCCGGCTGCCGCTCCCCCTGGAATAAACAGCACTCCGGTAATAATATGCGTTAAAGGCACGATAACCGTTTTCACGGCTATCCCCAAAGAAGCCATCATAGCGATAATAACTAAATCAAATAGCGAAAATTTTGCCAGGATTTTATGTGTAAAACCCATAATTGCATCTCCTGTTTGTCATACATCCATATCAACTGCTTTTCTCCTAAAACCTTTTTACGCTCAGGGCATGATTCAGACATCTTAACACTCGTTACAGCCCATGCACTCCCTATTGTTGGGATCGTTAAAAACATTGATCATTTGACCTGGATTATTCTTACTTCAGTGCATTCCGGATAG
>NZ_JCAIJG010000129.1:0-2692 GCF_059735615.1 Desulfosporosinus sp. Tol-M2 | reverse complement strand
CTGTCCCGCTCCGCTTTCGGCAGCTTCGGATATTCCTCGGCAGCCTCCGGGGTGCGGATGGTCGTTTTCAGCCTTTCGCAGAGGTCGTCAAACGTGATTTTTTTATTCGACCATTTCTTTGCGAAACAGCTGCCGCCGTATGCAATGGGCAGTTCACGCATGACGCTCCACCTCCTCAAAGTCATTATTGAAATAGCGGACAGGCTGCCTGCGCCGCTCCGCCTTATATATTTCACGGCTCATGCCTTCGGTGATGGTGTCGCCGAGCACCCAGACTTCCTGGCATTTGCCCATGAGCACTATGTCCATAAAGAGGGCGAGTTCACGTTCCTCCGGGTCTGTGTCCGACATGAATTGAGGAAAATGCAGTATGGTGCAGAGCGGTATATATCCCCGGTCTATAGCAAAGCGGCAGAACCTGCGCGCCTTTTCGCTGTTGCCGGCGGGATCATTTCTGTATGGGCAGCAGATATACACGAGCGGGAGGAAGGCGGATTTAACCGCCTTGCGCTCCTCACGCTCGATTTTGCTCATGACTTCGAAGGGGACGGGGTCATAACAGCCGGAGGCGTTAAATCGTTCATTCCGTTCCATCAATCACACCTCCTGTTCGATTAAAGGGAGGATACCGTCCGCCTTCAGCGTGTGATAGATAAACAGCCGCCCGCCCTGAGTCCAATAGGTATGAACATGGCTGTGCATCTCTCCGTCGCCGCCGGGAGAACTGAAGGTCTTGGTGCTGGTGTATCCCTTTTCGGCGTATTTCTGATACAGAAGCCAAATCTTACCCTGCTTATACTGAACTCCCTTTTCGTTCAGATAGCTGTTGAGCCTGTTGGCGCTCCATCCGTAATCCTTGGCGATGACCGATATCGCGACAAGGTCTTTGCAGTTAAGAACCACATCGTAATATGACGCCTTAGGCCTCATTTCAGTTATCTGCTGCTGTTGCACGGCTACCTGTTCCGAAAGCGCCTTGACCTTTTGCCGTTCCTCTTTCAAAGCCGTGAAGGCGGCAATGGCAAGGTCGGGATTGGCAAGAAGCTCATCGGCAGCGTAGATGCCATGTCTGCGGATGGCCGGCAGCACCTCGCTCGTTACCCAGCGTTTGAACTTTTTCGCGGATGGGAGCTTGCTGGATAGGATGAGGCTGTATAAGCCGGATTCATTGATAACGATGAAATCCTGACTTCCGCCAAGGGTGTCGCATTTTGCTACCCCCTTGTCTTCCTCATCCACATGCTTGGCAAGGGCATCGCGGGTATTGGTATATCCAAGCGCCTCCGCCACATCCTTACCGACAACATACGGCTCGCCTTCGATAACTGTTGTACGCACCGAGCCGAACTCGGCATTTCTGAAAACCTGTAATTCCATAAAGAATTACCTCCTCAATTTTGATTTGAGGGTTGTCCCTCTGCCTTGTAGCCATGGGAGAGGGACGAAAAGGACGTTTTCGGAAAAAGTTCTTTGAATTTCTTTTCTGCACGCTGCAGACGGTGATTCAACGTGTTCAGCTTTTCGCCGATGGACTCCGCGTATTCACCCGGCTTCAAACCATCAAGATGGATGGCGATTATCATCTCGGCATAGTCCGGCTTCATTGCGCCGCGGATGCGGTTGCAACAGTTTTCGTAATCATACTGATGCTCACGATGCTCCTCATCGGTGAAGTCCGGGAATGCGTCGACATAGTTTGGAATCTTTGAGCCTTCATCTCCGGGCTCCGGCTGTTCCTCCATGCGGACTGCTTTGCCGCGCTTGCCGTCAATGCGGCTGGGGACAGCGTTGGCGTCCCAATGCCTGTTGTGCTGGCGCCAGTTGTTATACTCACGCTTGTTCATAAGGTCGAATACCTCCTGAACGGTCTCACAGCGTTTGACTTCACCGCGCTTTTCCGGCTTTGCCTCCGTAAGCCGCTGTTCATAGTCGGTGTCCAGCATTACGCTGTAATCGCCGTCCGGGATTTCAATGGTTGTGTAGAACGGATGACCGTTCTTGATGTTGTCTTCATACAGCACCCTGATTTTCATTTTGTATTCCTTTCCGTCCGGGCAAAGGGCGGCGGAATACAAAAAGAGCCTGTGGTGAAGATGGCCACAGACTCCGCTTGTCCAAAAATGGGCGCACGAAATCACGGTGGGTGCATCTTCATTCCCGACACATCCTATATCGCTGTGCCCTGAACTCTTATGCATCCCGCCGTCCTGATGCGCATCTCGGACATTGAGATTTATTTAGTAAGCGTTAACGTTGTTTATCAATTCCCCTCAAGGGGAGAACAGGCAGGCTGATTGTTATCCGTCACTGCCTGTCCCGTGCTTCGGTAGATTACTTCTTCCTGCCAGGTCTGGTTTGACTTAAAGCGCTGCCTGCAACCGACTTCGAGTTACTGCTGTATCGATTATCATTGAGGATTTTGCTTGCCTTGGAAGCTACCGCCTTAGAAGTCTGCTTAGATTTTTTAGCCATTCTTCTCACCCCCTTTTTCTACAGAAATTCTTGCTTTTCGCCAAGATATTTGATATAATTACCAAATGTGATTCTTGGCACTTTTGCTTGAATGCCCTTCTCATTGGGTCAATCAAATTTTATCAAAACAAGGCTTTTGAAAAACGGACTGGGCGGACGCTTTCGGACGCTCTCGGACAGGGAAAATATTGTCTTATTCATTGCAGGAGGTGACATCAAT
>NZ_JCAIJG010000023.1:0-1704 GCF_059735615.1 Desulfosporosinus sp. Tol-M2 | reverse complement strand
ACGCTTCTCTCGCATGATTCAGTTGTTGCCTCCGGTGCGGTTGCCGAAGTGCCGGAAAATAGCTGTATTTCGTGTGGGGCGTGTATCACGGCGTGTACGTACGGCGCCATCGAATTTGTTATGACGCCGAAAGGCAGAAAGGCCAGAGTTAATCCCGCTCTCTGTAAGGGAGACGGTTTTTGTAACACTGTATGTCCGACCAGTGCTATCCAACTGAAACACTTTACTGATGAACAGATCTTGAGCCAAATCGATGCAGCGGTTGCCGGCTTGTAGAGGTTCCGTGGGCGGAAAGATGGGATTACGAAATAAGGCGGTGAGAGATGAATGAGTGCGGAGCTTAAATTCAAACCCAAAATATTATGTTTTTTTTGCCAATCGTGAGCATACGGGGCTGCAGACCTAGCTGGCGTGTCCAGAATACAATATACAACTGAAAGCAGAGTTATACGTGTCATGTGTACCGGTCGGGTTGACTTGTCATTTGTCTTAAGGGCTTTTCTCAAGGGATTAGATGGCGTGTTTGTGGGCGGTTGTCAATTCAATGATTGCAGCTATGGTACCCAAGGTAATTATCATGCGCTGAACATGGTCCTGCTCTGCAAGAAAATAATGGAGCATATTGGGCTGAACCCTGGCAGACTAAGACTCGAAACAATGTCTGCCGGTGATGGAATCCTGTTTACCGAACTGATGAATGACTTTGGCAAACAGGTGAGGGGGTTTGGACCTCTCGGCAAGGGCGAAGGAATAGATGAAAATGTCCTCAAGTCAAGAATCCAAGCAGCAGCGGATATCGTCCCCTTCATCCGGCTGGTGGAAAGGGAAAGAATGAGATTACCAGTCCAATCAGCGGAAGTGTATTATAATTTTTTCAATAGTGACGAGTTTAGCAAATTGTTTAAAGAAACAGTTCTCGAGAAATTGGTGGACAGCCAAATTATCTCGCTCTTGCGTGAAAGACCTCGGACAAGCGGAGAGATCGTTAAGGTTTTAGAACTGACCCCGTCTGAAGTATCAAGGCACCTTAATATTACGTTAAGGCAAGGATTAGTCAGGTACGAGGAAAGTGAGAAGCGCTTTGCTATCGCCTAAGGCGAAAGAGCTGACAGTGGATTACGGGAAAGAAGGAGGTCAGGACAGATAGGTTATGGATAACGAAGCAATTGATCATATTCTAAATAAATATCAGGGGCAAGGCCGTCAACTGATTCGCGTAATGATGGAGATTCAGGAAGAGAATCAATGGCTTCCCAGAGAAGTAATGCAGAAGATCAGTGAGAAATTAGAAGTGCCCTTTAGTCGGGTACTGCGTATTGCTACCTATTACAAAACATTCAATTCGACTCCCCAAGGACGCCATAAAATTCACATTTGTACGGGGACAGGCTGTCATATTCGTGGTGCGCAGAGTGTTCTTGAAGAAGTGCAGGAACTGACCGGAATTAAACCCGGCGAAACGGATTCAGATGAGAAGTTTAGCCTGGAGGTTGTCAACTGCCAAGGTTGTTGCACTTGTGGTCCGATGATAAAGGTTGATGAGACAACTCATAGTAGGATATCACCTGCCGAGATTGCCGACGCCTTAAAAAATTATGATTGAGGGAAGATTATGACAAGGATAAATTCAGTTGCTGAATTGGAAAAACTCAGGGAGGGTATCTTGTCAAAAAAAGATCCCGCTAAGCCTAGAATCTCTATATG
>NZ_JCAIJG010000005.1:0-12462 GCF_059735615.1 Desulfosporosinus sp. Tol-M2 | reverse complement strand
GTGAAGCAGTCATTACCACAGCTCAGGAGAGTACTATCCGGAATGCACTGAAGTGATGAGTGATGTTTGTATAAATGCAGTTAATCCAAATCAAAATGTCTTTAAATCAAATTGTCACAGGACAGCCCATCATTAGGCACTTCATTGAACCCTATCTCTATCTTGAATCGGTAGCTCTAAAGTTCAATGATTTTCAGAGAGAATAGTTCCAAGGAGGTGGACACTAATGTCGAGTTAATGTCATTGTAGGATACTCAAACAAATCGTAATTTCTGATAGTGGTTTCTGTCCCAATAACAAGTCAAGACTAAAATAGCTTAGGTCTTGGGTTTTCCCATACAGAAATCTGAATGATGATCAATTTAAGGAGGTTCGAAATGAGAAAGAGACGCAAAAGAACAAAAATACTGAGCCTGCTGTGCTGTATTTGCATGATTGTTACCATGCTCCCAACAGCAGTATTCGCTGGCTCGCCTGAAGCCGATGAATACATCGGAACCCCGGCGGAGCTTATGACATTTGCTGCGGCGGTGAACGGCGGGAACACTTATGAGGGAAAGACTGTGGCGTTGACCGCAGACATCGATTTAACCACAGGTACCTGGGCCACCATCATAGGTAGCTTTAACGGCACCTTTAACGGAAACGGCAAGAAAATCAGCAATTCTGATGCAACCTTGTTTACAACCATCGGTGCCTTGGGCACCGTGCAGAATCTTGGCATTACCGGCATTGCGGGCTGCAGCATTCAAACAGCACCCATTGCGGTAACAAATAATGGTACAATTGAAAACTGCTTTAATATTATAAATATTACTGGAAATGATCTCGCTAATTGCGGTGGTATCGTGGAGTATAACTACGGTACGATCCAGTATTGTTTCAATGCCGGACCTATCAGTGGAAACTGGGCCGGTGGTATTGCAGGACGAAACTACGGCAGAATTTTGAACTGCTATAACGCAGGAGCTATTGCAGGAACCAACTGGTCTGGCGGCATTATCGGATGGAGTATGGACCTACCGGCGGTAGTGCAATATTGCTACAATATCGGAGATTTATCGGCAAGCAGAGCAGATCGCACTGGCAGCATTATCGGCCGAATCAATGGCGGCACGGCACTTGACAGCTATTTCAACGGCCCGAACGCAGCAGTTATGCAGGGTACTGTTGGGGCAAACGTCAGTCTGAAAACCGATGCGGAAATGAAGGATGCTGCCTTCTTAACCCTGCTTAACGTTGCGCAGGCACCGGTACCTTGGGTGCAGGATGCCACCAATATCAACGGCGGTTATCCCATCTTAACCTGGCAGGCACCGGCAGGCGGCGGAGGCAATCCCGCCGACACAGAGGCTCCCACCTGGACGGCTGGAGCTGCTATTACGGCGAGTGACATTACAACCGAGGGATTTACCGTAAATTATCCTGCGTCAGACGACAATGTAGGCATATATAGATATAAAATTGAGGTAAGTTCAGGCGTCGGTATACCAAAATCCGAATATGCCTCTGGTCTGACGAAAGCATTTACAGGTCTTCTCGACGACACCACCTACACATGTACAGTGGTGGCAGAGGATGTAGCGGGAAATCAATCTGCTGTTCTGACTTCCGAAATCAAAACTCTTATCAACAGCGTAGTTACGTTAAGCGGAGCGACTCTAGCGGGAACAACTATTACCTTGAAAGGTTTGCCTGCCAATGCATCAAATTTGGAATATAGTATCGTGATTGATGGCACAACGTTTACTGACTGGGCTGGCCTTACCGTTAATGGTACGACAGCTTCAGTGGAGCGCAGCGGGGTGCTCACCGGTACGTCAAAGGTTGGAGTACGAGTAAAGGATTTGGCCAGCGCCAGTGCTGAGGCTATCATCTATGCTGCTCTGGGCGCCGATATACCAATGACTCAAAATGCGCCAGTCATTTATGAGGGGGGGCTTAAAGTTTATCCTGACCAGCTGCAAAGCGGCGGTGTCAGCACCGTGAATGTCCGTAATGCCAACTCCGAAGTTCCCGGTGTGCCAGAAGGCCTGCTACCAAAGAGCGGTTTAGCAGCTTGTTTTTATGGTGTCAATGTAAAAGGTCCTGATGGGTCCGCCAGCAGCAAAGTCACCGTTTCTCTGCCCCTCGGGTCCCTGAAAGATTATGATATTGAAAAGATCAGCGTCTACAGGCTGGATACGACCTGGAAAGGTTATTCGAACTGGTGGATGCCGATGCTGGAAACGGATAAGTCGGAGATAAACGATCAAATTATTAAAGTGGCTTTATGGAATTTTGACAGCAAGGGTATAGATGAGGTTCTCGGTGTGTTTGAGAATCCCATTTATATGACCAATACGATTTATACCCAGTTAGTTTCCCAAACCGATACCACAGTGACTCTAAGGGTTGGCAGCCCAAGCTTCGGAGTTGCCAAGTTTAAGGTTTATCGTGATGGAAAATATATAGGCGACAACACCGGGCCGATCGTCCAGAAACCTCAGACCGAGTGTTTCGAAGCCAACTTTACCGATACCCCACCCGGTCCGGGAACATATGTTTATAATGCCACGGCGGTCGATAATAGCGGCAATGAACATTTATCAGATATTACATACGATACAATATCTGATAGAAATGATGCCACTGTGGTCTTTGGCAGTGGGCAAGACGATGCAGCAAGCGTGATAGCCGCTGTTAAAGCCGGTTTGGAAGACGGTAGCATATCTTTAGGCTTTACGGATGGCGACAGTGCCGATAGTGTTACTCAAAATATCGACCTGCCCCTTTCTCCTATCCCCAATGCCCATATAACCTGGACATCTAACCGTTCGGATGTATTTAAAGATAAAAATACCACTGCTGATTTGAAAGCATTATTTGGTGCAGATAGTAATATCCTCAAACCAGCTGACACTAATGATGTCTCACTGGTGCTAACGGCGACTATCACTTCCGATCTTGATAATAATTGTTCATCTGAGACTATAGATATACCGATAACCGTTCGCTGGATGTCGGTGGCCCATGTAGCTGGTCCTGAGGAATTCAAAAGGGCTTTACCTAATTCAGTCGTCCAAACTGTTATCATTGATTCCTGGTTCTATTCTCCCGATGGATTAGGTTCAACGGAAGCAACTTTAAGCGGGACTTATGACTGTCAGGGAAAGACGATCAGGGGTTGGGCCATACTTGAAAATGGCACGGTCTTAAAAAATGCTGTGTTCGACGCTTACGGTAAATATTATAGTACAACAGCAAACTCAGCTCCGATTAAAGTTGTCGGGGGTGCGACCTTTGATAATGTAACTTTTACCGGTCTGGAAAACAGTAACTATGCGGTTGATTTCCGTATGCAAGATTATTATAAAACGGCAAATATCCAAATCACCAATTGTAATTTTGGAGCAGCCAAAAAAGGCGCAATAAACATAGATGAAAACCGAGACAAGGTACGCTATGACTTAAATGCCGATCCTTCAACCATCACGATCAGTGGCAATAACTTTGATGGTGGTGGAAAACCCGGCTATGCCATCAAGGATTTCGTCGGTATGGCAGCCATCGAGGATAATACCATCAGCGGCTATCAGGGAAGCATCGATAATATGCCTTCTGCGGGGATTTTCCTCAGCCAGGATGTAAAAGCCGAGATCAGTGGCAATACGATTACGGATTGTGACAAGGGAATCATGGTCTGGACCGGGGAAGCTCTGACATACCAGAAATATAATTCAAGTACGGGTGAGTATACTTACAATACGGTTACTTCTTATACCAAGGTCAACGGTAGCGATATCATAGATGGGAGCAGTGCCGAAGCAGCGGGCAAAAAACTTCTTTCCGCTAACCTAATCACTCCTGCAAAAGGAGACGGCAATAGTGCTGTTATTTTCAGCAATGCTGTTGATTCAAACAATCCGATCCTTTTGTATGAAGATATTAATGGTACCAAATTACCACCGACCGTCTCGACAGATACTACGGATAACATGGTAAATCAGGATATCGAGTTGACCTTTAGCCAAGACTCTACATGGGAAAATGCCATCACCAGCGTTAAGGTGGACGGCAATGCTCTAACTAATACCCAGAATAGTTCACAGTATACTATTTGCGCTGAAAAGATTCAGATTGTCGGCAGTGTTTTTAATAAAGCCGGAGATTATGATATTTCTATCGAAGCTGAAGGTTATGCCCCAGCTATTTTGACCCAGACGGTTATAGAAACGCCTCTGAAGACCCCGCCGACTTTGGCGACAACTACAGTTTTAGTCAGTCCTCTGGAAGGCTATCAATCTGACCCAATAGTAGACATCACCTTTACCGAAAACGTAGCCTGGCGCAGCGCTATCACCGGCGTGACCGTATGCAGCATGTCTACTGATGCTGATCAGCATCAACATGCCTGCAGTTTCAGTACAGCGGAGGGCAAGCTTACGGTCGGCCTGCCATATAATCATGCCGGAGGCACTATAATAATTACAGTCATGGCTACCGGTTATGCCGATGCTAAGTTAACCATGGATACTTATCTTTCAAGTCCGATACTTACTCCTGATACGTCGGGTAATTCTGTTGGTCAGGATATAGATGTCTATTTTGATCCCTATGATTATATGAATTGGGTAACCTATATTACCGATGTGAAAGTTGATAATGTTTCTCTTAATGTGAGCCAATGTAAAGTAACCTGGGGATCAATCCATATTGACGGCAGGGTCTTTACTAAAGCCGGTACTTACACAATTACGGTCAGCTCAGGTGTACCGAGACAATTACATTTCTTAGATACCAGCTTCCAGCAGGATATCGTTGCAGGGGCCTTTACTCAGACGATCTTGAGAGCGCAAAGTCTCGATAATTACCTGGGTAAAGATATAACTTTAACCTTTGCCGATAATCAGACCTGGCGGGAAGCTGTCAGCGGAATATATCTCAACGGAGAGAGCATAGACAGCAGTCTCTATTCTATTAGTGAAGGCCAGATTAAACTTGACAACAAGGTATTTAGTGCTGCAGGTACGTATACGATCACCGTTAAGGCTATCGGTTTTGATGATGGAAGTGTAACTCAATTAATCGCTCCGGCAGCTGTTAACCTGGTTCCGAATGTTTGTGAAGACAATACGGACACTATGGTAAGCAGAGCCCTTGATCTAGCTTTCTCAGATAATGCGGCCTGGCGGACAGCTATCGTTGGCATCACCTATTATTTAGGTACCGGAGAAGATCAAACCACCGAATATGTAGTATCCGCCGACAAGTATACTATTGAAGCCGGCAATATCCACATCGAGCCCAATGTATTTCCAGGCTTGGTATATATCCATATCAAGGCTACCGGATACTGTGATGCGGTTGTCAGACAGAGCCTTTACACAGGAGAAGGAACGCCATTGAATCCGCCGACTCTGACTGGCGACACCACCAATAATGTATTGGGCCAGGTAATCGAGATCGCCTTCCATGACGCGGATTGGCGCAAGTATATCTCGAATATGGCTGTGAACAACACTTCTTTGACTTCTGATCAATATACGGTAAGTGCCGGTAAGATAAGTATTAATGGTAATGCTTTTAGCAAGTCAGGTACGTATACAATTACTATTAGTGCGGCAAACCTGTATGATTTTACCTATGGGGATAAATATTACCTTGACGCCAGTGTCAGTCAAACGATACTCGCGCCAAAATATACTTTGGCAGTAGTTCCGGATAACGTTTATACTCCGTCGGTTGTAAACGGAGTCACTTCTATGACTGTGAACAGCAATATAAGCGGATTCAAGTATTTTACCGTTAATACTACGCCAGTAAATGCCTATTATACGAAACCGATGGTGGTGTTTGTCCAGATCAGGAACAACAGTCAGATTGCCATCAGTGCGACATCCGTGGCATCTGCTGAATCAGACAATGCCGTCGCCGGCTTCAGCGTCAAACCCGGCGATCTGATTAAGGCCTACATTGTGGACAGATTGACTAACGATATAAATATTAACCCGGTTGTCCTTCAATAAAGCAAAATTAAATAAGAATCCGAATCTAAAGGCCTGTGGCCCTAAGCTATGGCCTTTGGATCTGGGTGTTCCGGGAAACTGGTGCACCTCCCATTGCGGAAAGGATTGCCAGTGTGTAATAAAAGCCAGGCTTTGCGTTTTCGCAACTACCTGGCTTTTAATTAATAAAAAATAAATCTAAGGAGGTGGTGGCTGTTATAATTTGACGCACTAACCTCGAAAAGGAGATGATATTAATTATTGAAATTTTGTTAAAATGTTAATAAAAAAGATGATGCCACTGGGGCATCAAAAAACAAATACAACAAAGGTATTTTATAACTAATTAAGAAACAGTCAAAATAAGAAATAAGAACCAACCAAAAATCAATGCAAATTTATTGTAGGAGGTCAATTATATGCTTAATAAAATATCCAGCAGTAAAAGCTGGAAGTACGTTTCTGTAATTATTATCCTGGGGCTGTTACTGAGTCTTACTGTGCAGAGTGCTTTTGCGCTAAACGCGGCAACCAATAAGGCGATCAATGTTCTTGGCTACCAACTGCTTGACAACACTTCCCCCACAGCCGACCAGTTAAAGGTTTACTTAGATAAGAACATGAGTATTGATGGTTCCGACTATCAATTTACAGTTTATGACAGCAGCAATACCGAAATTGACATTAGCAATATATCTTCTGCTTCAGGAAGCGGCGTATCATCCTCTGAATTTCCTTCGCCTATAACATTGCCCAATGGATGTACCGCTACATTGACTTTCGAATCTCAGCTAACAACTGATACCCAATATACAGTAACTGTCAGCAGAGTGATCCGGGCAAACAATAACTTAAATGTTGGAGAATTCCTGGTAGACTCAAGCGGTAATAAGTGCGACAGGATGTTCAAATTCAAAACTAAAAATAGTTCAAACGAGTACACAGGTACTCCCTATATCAGCGAGATGCCTTGGGACAATACCTCCTCCAATAAAGTTCCCGTTGAAGGTAATATCGGTTTTATCGTGGACAGGCCTATCGAAAATAATCATGATAGTGTTCTTTCAGGTATGACTCTAAAGGAAGGCGTTGACTCAGTTGTGGGGACCGATTGTTTCCCCGCTATGTGCGTTGCTACTCATACAGGCTTCTTCTTCCCCATGACTTATGGTGGAACTGATTCATCTGTTCATAACCTGCGATATGGCATAACATATGCGTTTGGTGTACCGCAGCTAGTTGATAATGATAGTAATACCAGAGGTGCTAGCACTGTTGATTTTTCGACTACTGCTTCTGATATCCCCGCAAAATTTCTCTACGCTCCGACATTTAGTTCCGGAACCCTTTCCTGGACTGGTGTAACTGGTGCTAACCATTACCATATCTATGTGGATACCAGCAAGTACTGGGGCAATTACAGTACTCCTGATTATGCCACCACAGATTCCAGTACTTCAATTAGCTTTACTCCGACCAGCGGTACTTATGTCCGTATAGAAGCGGTAGACTCCAACGGTAACTGTAACGGATTATCTAATTATTTAGCCCAATAAGCTCCTATAACAGCTTTTAAAAACAATTAATTATACCTCAAGCGAAGTTTTTACTCCGCTTGAGGGTAACAATAACCTAAATTTATCAAATTTTAATATGTGTTCATATTGTATTTAAATAATCGTCAATTAGGGAATTAAACGAGAAAATAAAGTCTTATTATATATTAGTTTAGCTTTATAAAAATAAGGCCCTATATACATCATAAAAACGGGGGAATGATATACAGTGAAAAAAAGAACTAAAATATTTCAACTGGTCTTGATGACTCTGCTTCTTTGCTTAAGCGCAACAGTTGCCTATGCTGATGATTCATCCGGCAGTGCAGCGTCGGACTCGGCAATCGAGTCCAATCTTGCCGCCGTCCAAATACCTTTTATCAAAAATCAAGGACAAATCGAAGATCCGGCTGTGAAGTTTTACGTAGGTACTTTTGCCGGGACTGCTTCTGTGACCGATAAGGGTATTACCTATTCACATTCCAAAGATGTGAATGGAGAAACCCAGACCAGTGAAGTACAGGAGAATCTGGTAGGGGCGAAAGGGGTAAATCCAGTAGGTGCTGGACAAAGCCAGACAAGCGGTAACTGGTATATAGGCGACGACAGCAGTAAATGGCGTACCAATATTCCTGCCTATAATCAAGTAAGCCTTGGAGAAGTGTATGATGGTATTGAGTTAAGCCTCAAAGCCTATGGCAATAATATAGAGAAGATCTTCACCATCCAGCCGGGCGGCGATCCGCAGGATATCCGCTTGACTATTGATGGAGCCGATTCGCTTCTTATCAATAAGAAAGGCGAGTTGGAAATTGGAACGGACTTAGGCAATGTACAGTTGACCAGCCCCATTGCTTACCAGGAAATAGATGGCAAGAAAGTTGATGTAGCTGTCAAATATGACCTGCAGGGAAGCAACAGTTACGGTTTTGAGCTGGGCGACTATAATCCGGCCTATCCGCTGGTCATCGACCCGTTATTGGCGGGGGTTTTTAGCTCCGCTACAGAAGGGATGACCAATGGTGTATACCATATTCCAATAGTTGCAAGCAGTGATTATGTATATGTAGGCGGTTATATAAATACCGCATCTAATAGAGCAAATGTTGCGGTCTATAAATTCAGTAAGGACTTAAAAACTGTGTTAAACTACTCTGTTCTTGGTGGTAGTAATGATGATTATGTTAATGGTATGGCTTTAGATACGAATGGTAATATCTTTATTGTCGGGTCAACGAGTTCCTGTGATTATAAGGCTACCACCAGGTTCCCCAGCTCTACAACTGGTGTTTATAGCAATGCTCTCTCCACAACTGACACATCAAATCAAAGAAGAAGTGATGTTTTTGTGGTAAAACTAAGCGGTGATAGCTTAACTACATTAGCTTTGACAACCTTTGGCAGTACTTATAATGATTATGGTGATGAAATAGCGCTTGACAGCCAAGGAAATGTTATTATTACGGTGAATTCCACCTATAATTCCAGCGATCTAAATAAATATCCGAATACGTCGAGTAATGCCAATACCAATATTGCCGGTACAGCCCTAACATCTGGAAAGCCTTATATCGTTGTTACCAAGCTGAAAAATGACCTAAGCGGCGGTTCAGATGAGAATAGCAATCCAATTACGACCAGTCCTATTGCCTCCACATTCCTGGGTATAGGGACGGGCAATGGCCATGCAAACATTGCTATCTGCCAAGATAAAATTTATGTTGGATCCTATATCCCAGGTACTTCTGTTTATCCATTAGCCGGGTCATCTTATGATTCGAAAATAAATGATGGTGTCAATACCAGCTCTGGTGATGGAGTAATATCCAGATTGAGCAATGACTTGGGAACTTTGGAAGCTGGCACCTTTTTGGGGGGAAATGGCAGCGATATGATATATGATCTGGCCGTTGATTCAGATGGAAATATTTATGCTACGGGTCTAACTTCTACAGGAGGGGGCTTTCTAATTGATACTGGCTGTATCGGTTCTTATGCCACTAGCGGAACAGCGACAGATATGTATGTGCTTAAATTGAATGCCGATCTTAGTTCCCTTCTCGGAAGCGCATTATTCGGCAGTACGAGTTCTTGTAATGAATTTGGTACTTCCCTGGCGCTATCTAACGACAGCGTCTACGTTGCCGGTCAGGGCTCATCAACATTTCCAACAACGGCGGGAGCATATAAAACTACTCTAAGTGCAAGCCCTAATATTGTTGTTTTAAAATTAGACAAGGCTTTCACAATATATACCTCAAGTTTTATTTGTCAAGGTACAGTTGATACTAATGGGCCATGCGCCGGTATCGCGTTCGATGCCGATAGTAATCTCCTAATCAGCGGCAATACTGCGGGATCTTCAGTTCCTATTACAATAACCCCCACAGTCTCTCCAGATTACGGCACTTGGCCAACCAGTGGGGCTGCCTTGTTCAAAATGTCCAGCGATTTGCTATCATACTGGCCCGTTGGAAGCACTTTGACTGTACCCGGTAAAACCCCAACCAGTGTTGATCTTTCCTGGACTGCCTCCAACGCTCCGTCTAATAGGATTCTCAAAGATAATACTGTAATCGACACTGTCAGTGGAGTTACGACTTATCGGGCAACAGGTCTGACCCCAAATACCGCATATACCTTTAAGGTTGAAGCCGGGGACTCGGAGCTGAACAACTGGACTATCGACGGCCCCAGCCTCACTATCACCACGGAGAATGATACTACTCCGCCAACCTGGCCGTCGCCGGGCAATACCATAACCGTATCCGGTGTGACCTCCAGCGGACTGACCTTGTCCTGGCCTCCTGCTACGGATAATACAGCGGTGACAGGGTATAAGGTCTTCCAAGATAGTGTACAATTTGCCTCAGTAAATGCCGACGTCTTAAGTTACACAATTAGCGGACTAACAGAAGGCACCCAGTATACTTTTAAGATTGAGGCCGGTGATATGGTTGGCAACTGGAGTGAAAACGGCCCGGTAAAAACGCTTACAGTTGAACTTCAAGTGCTTACCTGGCCACAAGGTAGCAGTCTGACTGTCAGCAACGTTACTGCGAACCGTCTGACCCTGAACTGGACTGCTGCTGATGATAATATCGGAGTAGCAAGCTACAAAATTTATCAGGATGAAGTTCTTATAGGCACTGTACCGGCGAGTATGTGGACCTACAACGTTACCGGCTTAACTGCAAATACCCCATATACCTTTAAAGTTGAGGCTGGAGATGATGTGGGCAACTGGAGTACCGATGGTCCCAGTGTAACAGTAAGTGAAATGGTGAGGCCAACTTGGCCAACTGGCAGTACAATTACAGCAGTTGATACGAGCAGCAGCGAGTTGACTCTTACCTGGAGTGCAGCAACAGACAACATGGCCGTGACAGGCTACAGGATCTATCAAGATGGAGTATTATTGGATACCGTAGTTGGCACGGAATATAATGTCACGAATCTTAGCGCCAGCACTACTTACACCTTCAAGGTGGAAGCGGGAGATGCGGCCGGCAATTGGAGCACCAACGGGCCCAGTGTTACAAAAATGACTGCTGCAGTAAGTATTAGCTTAACATTAAATAAAAATGTTGTTTCCGTGGGAGATACAATTACCGCTTCGGGCAAGGCAAACCCTGTTACATGGGTAACTGTAAAAATGCTTGATAGTATGCAGAACATATTATTTGTGGACTCAATACAATCAGACGAAGTCGGTAATTACATTATGGATTTGCAGATTCCTACCGACGCCAACGGACCTTTAACGGTTGTTGCAGGTTATGGCAGTAATGTTGCTACGTGTGAGCTAAATATGGCAGGGAATCCGGAGGCGCTGGCAGCAAAGATTGCTGACGCGACAGTGATATTGAACGGAGCGGTGGAAGGAACCGACTTTGGTAAATATGCAGTGGGTTCTAAATCAACTTTGCAGACTGCTATCAATGCTGCCCAAGCGGTACTGGAGACTGCAACAAGTAAATCTCAGGTGGATTTGGATACAGCAACAACAGTTTTAAATGAAGCGCTGGCCGCGTTTGAGGCTGGAAAAGTGACGACAGTAACTGAACCAAAATACATCGTAACGGCAGCAAACGATGACAACTATAATAATGGTCAAACAGCAGATGGAATAATCATGATGACAGTACAAGATGGTATATCGGGATTCAAATATTTCAGTGTCAATATTACTTCGGTTTCCCCCCATGAAGGGAGTGAAGTAGTTGTATTTGTACACTTAAGGGACGGGATACAGTTAGCAATTAACGCCACAAAAGCTGATTTTGATATGGTTAATAATGCTGAAGCCGGTTTTAATATCAAGTCAGGGGACGTAGTAAAAGCTTACATTGTGGACGACCTGACCAACGCTGTAGACAGAAATCCTGTCATTCTGCAGTAAACAGTTAATTTCTAAAGCTATATCCGGAGGTGTATCAAGGGATGGTTCTCTCGCTTCATTAGTAGAAGTAAATGGACCGTCCCTTTTGCTTCTCTAAAACTATTGTAAGGCCTGGCCCAGCACTGTGTCTGCAGCAGGCGGAACCGGGGGAGGCGGAGGTGCGGAAGCACCCAACTGATTTTTACCAGTGCTTCTCTGGCCACTCTAGATCTTGCTAATCAGACTGCTGCCCCTGGAGAAAGTATGATCGATCTCAGTACGGTAATACCGGTGAATCCGACGATTAAAATAGTGTGTAGTAATAATGTTACCGGGGATGTGATTAATTGTAAATGAAATTCAAATTCGCCTCCGGTCCAGATACTATTATCTTCTTGATAAACTTAAACTTTAGAACAGTATTAATCCAAACCAATTAAAATAGATATAAACCATTCTAAATCAATAGTACTTAATCCACTGAAATACCAACGACAATTTGGAATAGAGGGACAGGCAGATGGTTCAATTCAGTTTA
>NZ_JCAIJG010000034.1:0-2015 GCF_059735615.1 Desulfosporosinus sp. Tol-M2 | reverse complement strand
ATGATTAGGGAACATCCTGAGAGCGTTGTCGTGGTCATGGGTTGTTATGCGCAAACCGCTCCGGGAGATGTTTTGGGTATTGAAGGCGTTGATCTCGTGCTCGGGACGCAAGATAGAATGAAGATGTTAGAGTGGCTGGAACAAGTTACAACTGAGCGAAAACCTCAGAATGCTGTGCATGAGATTTGGGAAGCGGAGGAGTTTGAAGAACTTCCCCAACTGAGCGAAGAGCATCGGACAAGAGCACTTCTCAAGATTCAGGAAGGGTGTAATCAATTCTGCACCTATTGTATTATTCCTTATGCACGCGGTCCTTTGCGGAGTCGTCTCCCAGAGAATGCTCTAGCGGAGGCTCGTCGGCTTGTTGAGGCCGGATATCCGGAAATTGTCTTGACGGGAATTCATACCGGATATTATGGACAAGATTTAAGGGGAGAATTAGGGGAAGAATGGAACTTAGCTCACTTAGTGAGGGAATTAGTCAAAATACCTGGGCTTTGTCGTCTGCGCTTGAGTTCGATCGAACCGATGGAATATACGCCTGCGCTAATCGAGAGTATTGTTTCGTCTGATAAGGTCTGTCCCCACTTACACGTGCCCTTACAGAGTGGAAGCGACCGGATACTGACCAGAATGAACCGGCCGTATACTTTGCATGAATATCGGGACCTGCTGGAAAGACTTCGTCAGCGAATTCCAAATCTTGCTGTCACTACGGACATCATTGCTGGTTTTCCAGGGGAAACAGAAGACGATCACGCCGCTACTTTAGAGTTTGTGAAGGCTTGCGGTTTTTCCGGAATAAATGTATTTCCTTATTCGAAACGGAAAGGAACCCCGGCGGCAAATTTTCCTGATCAAGTTTCGAGACAATTAAAGGCACAAAGGGTCAAGGATCTGTTGTTGGCTGCTCGTGTTAGCCAGGAAGAGTATGTACGTTATTTTATAGGAAAACCGGTGGAAGTGCTGATCGAATGGATTGATTCGCAGGGATGTGCGCTAGGTTATACTCCCCATTATATTCAGGTTAAAATACCGGCCAATGAGGCTGGAAGACCTTGGACTCCTCGGCATTTTGTAACGGTTGTTTTGGAAAAAGGGATGGTGGGAAGGGTGTGATGTTGCTCTCTTCGCAAAATCACACCATCCTGGACAAGGAACGGTTGAATTGCTACTCAATAGCACAGTTGGCGCTTTTTATGTTAGAACAATTATGGTCTCGGATTATAAGAGTAGGAGGATTGAAAAATGCAAGTTGAGGATTGTCTGTTCTGTAAAATTGCCCTTCGAAAAATTCCAAGTGAAATTGCCTATGAGGATGATGAGGTGATCGCTTTTCATGATATTCAGCCGCTAGCCCCTGTGCACTTGGTCATTATTCCGAAACATCATTTGCGGAGTCTTAATGATGTTACGCCTGAATACGAAACGTTAATCGGTCATCTTTTTGGTGTGATCCAACGCTTGGCTGCGGAGTTCGGAGTGGCCGAGTCGGGCTATAGAGTGGTCACGAATACTGGGGCAGACGGTGGTCAAGTCGTCGGACACCTCCATTTTCATTTGTTCGGAGGAAAGGCTCTCAAGTAAAAGATGGGATGATTTCAGGTTGAACTCTGTAGAGGCAATTCCTGAATGGCCTCTACTTGACGCAAACTACTTCATCCATTATAATAGTGAAGTATATTTGTGATGATCCAGTGGAGGGAGGGATAAGACAATGAGTGAAGTCAGAGTTGGTAAAAACGAATCCCTGGATGCCGCACTCCGCCGGTTCAAGCGTACTTGTCAAAAGGCAGGGGTTAGTGCTGAGGCTCGTAAGCACGAGGCATATGAGAAACCAAGCGTGAGGAAAAAGAAAAAGTCGGAAGCAGCACGTAAACGCAAGTTCAAGTAAGGAGTGTCTCGAATTGACCCTGAAAGATCGCCTCGTTGAGGATATGAAGGTTGCCATGAAGGCCAAAGAGGAGGGGAAGGTAAGACTTTCCGTCATCCGATTGGCTAGGGCGGCCATAAAA
>NZ_JCAIJG010000170.1:0-9892 GCF_059735615.1 Desulfosporosinus sp. Tol-M2 | reverse complement strand
CAAATCCCCTCGCCTCCACCAGGAAATCAACCAGACATTCATACAATGTCTGGTTTATTTTTTTAATTATTCGATTGCGGAAAAGCTTATAGTACAAGGAAAAGCAAGACAGGTGGGTTCGAGATGCCCACACTGCCTTGCTTTTTTAACTTTCTTATACTGCTGTCACACAATAGCCTAAAAGAGCTGTTTGCACCCACCTTTAGCTGTAACCAAGGAAAATTAAAAGGTTAAGAGAAAAATTAAATAGTATGATACATGTTCAAACCATGATGTTAATTATATATTAGGCTAGCCTTGCGTAGCCATATGTTTACTCCCGTGCTTCTTTTCACTTATTGTCGTCTACGCGCCACAGTCTTTAAGCACACTTAGTTTTTTAATAAGTGCTGCTCGGTTTTTCTTTTTTAACTCGCACTCCCAGATGCGGAGAACTGTCCAACCTCTGTTCTCAAAGATCATCGTTATAGTTTTATCCCGCTCAACGTTAGCACTGATTTTCTTCGACCAGAAATCTTCGTTGTCTTTTGGCTTCGTATTCCGGCAATCGTGACCGTGCCAGAAACACCCGTCTACAAATACGGCAATTCTTTCTTTGAGGAAAACAAAGTCAGGGTGTCCTTTGACCGGGTATCCTCGTCGCCAACCGTTTAGGCCTTGCTCACGAAAGATAGCGATAAGTGCCAACTCGGTGGATTTATTGCCTTTTCCTTTAATATTCCGCATCATGGCGGAGCGCTTTTCTTTATCATACACGTCCGCCATATGTCACACCTCGCTTTCGTGTCGTGTACTAGTAGCTATTCGTCTCCCTGGCCATACGGTACGAGAGTTTCTGCGACTTTCAGAGTATCGCCGTATGAAGGCAGAACCTTTTCGAAAGTTTTCGTGAATTCACTCATCCTGTTCTGCTGATTGTAGAATGGGAAGCCCCATACGTAATATTTGTTGTCGTCTGCAAATGTTTTTTTCGGAATCCCGCGACTCTCAATCTGCAAGAGGAAGTCCTCTTTCCATTTATCTTGTGCTATTAGGTGATTGCCTTTCGGCTCAACGAAAATTTGGTACTGCTCAGACGCAGTACTATTTCGACGGCGTAGGAACATCAAATAGTCTGGCTCGAAACGCTCGCCGCCGTCAAAGGAATATAGAACAAGCTGTCTTTCATTTCGTACAAGATAGACCGTTTCGTATTCCCTTTTTAAGGCCTCCACATAAGAGGCAAAGTACGCCACAAACGCTTTCTCCTCGGTTGTGCCAAAGTTATCGTTGAATATAAACCAATCGGCAACGCCAAGGTTGATTTTCCATTCGGGGCGGATGGACGGGGCATTTTGCGAGATGCCTTCGCCCTCTCCGTGTGGGTCTGTGATGTGCAGCGTCTTGCTGCGGAAAACCTCGCTAAATTTTTTATCTCTGAAATCCGTCGTCCCTTCGTAGGTTTCCTTGATGGCTGAAATCTCGCCACCAATTTTCGTCAGGACATACATACAGGCTTCGAAGAAGGTTTCGGGCGCAGGTATTTCGTCACGGCTTTCGATTAGCATTTTCACACCACCGAGATACGCGTTATCTGTGATAAACTCCCTGAGAGATCTCAGGTTCGGGAAGTAGCCGCGCAGAACGTTGAATTTAAACACGTCGATACGACGGAGCGCGCTATGAACAATCGAGTAGTTATAGGCGGCTACCTTTCTAATCGTCGTTCTGTGCTGAAACGTCTTAACGGTAGTGTTTGAATGCACGTTCATCATCATAGTGTCCATCGCTGTCTTGCCCGTGTTTACGGTTATTGTGTATTCCTTATCGCGGACGGATGGCAGCAACTCCACAATATCTTTGCGACTTTTGACCTCGCGTTTGTTTAGAAACACGATGCCTGTTTTATAAAGGTCGTCCTGCTTGAAGGATTCTTTCAGGATGTAATGAACCTCGGTCTGGCTCTCTGGCATGATGCCCGTGGCAATCAATGCCTTATTCAACTCGTCGATGTAACGGCTGTCGTACTGGCAGTGATAGTATAGCTCCTCACAGACACGAAGCGGGTTGTCTACATCTCCGTCATACTTGCGCTTATATTTCTCGTCGTCCTCATCGATGATGAATGGGCAGTACCGTGCGCCTCTCCCGATTAGCTGCGCCTCAGCGATGGTGCTTGCACCGGGTTTACCCTTGGAAGCATCGCGGGTTTCGTAAAGTCGCACGATGTCAAAGAGGTTCAGGACATCCCAACCCTCGTCCAATTTCTTGACCTCGAAAATAGCCCTATATGGATTGTCGCGGCTTTCGAGGGAGTTAAGCAGAATCTGTCGCTCGTTTGCCTCCTTGTCATCGTTGACCGAGATACAGTGGTCGGGATTAAATTCCTCGCGCAATTCCTGCGCCAACTCTTCGAAGTCGATACTCTTGGAAGCGTAGTAGTTCGCCATACGCATGACCTCCGCAAGCGGTGAAGCTGAAACAATGCGTTCCAAGGTCGTGCCGGTGAGCGCACGAATCATTTTGTAAAAAGTCTGTTCAAACTCTTTGCTCTCGGCAATTGTTTTCGCCTTAAATAGCACCACAGGTTTAATGTAGAGTCGATGGTCTTGGAACACCTTCAAACGGTATTGGCTGAACATCAATGCCGTCAGCATACGGTCCGTGTAGCCAATGTCAGCCCGAATTGCCCGTACTTGCTTCGAATACTTCTCCTCGCGGAATTTGCGGAGCGGGTAATCGAATATGATCTTGTTCTCATACTCGCTCATAATGAACGGGTTTTGCAAGTCACAGGTGGCCGTGAATTCAAGCAGTAGGTTATTGCGGTTTGTTTCGAAAATACGGCGAACCGTCGTTTCCCAACTCTGACGTAAGGACTCCTCGGCAGCATCCACTTTACCACGTCGTGTATCTACGTTGAGATGGTGCGCTTCGTCGGCAATCAAGACAGTCTTAGAATCGGCGAAGTCATCAAATGACGGCGAGTTTTCTTTCGGAAACCACATATCCGAGTGAAGCCCTTGCGTGGTCGTAAAGCAGATGTTGATGGCATCCGGGCTTGCGCCTTGGAAATTGCTCACCTCATTGACGTTGACCGTTTCGCCATCAATAATAATTTGCTCCGCAAACAGATATTTTGCCGAAGCCGTGTTTAAAAAGTTGTCTTTCGTTTTCTTGACGATGTTGTCAAGGTTTACAAAAAAGAGGAAATTGCGGTATCCCCGCCGATATAAGTATACAATTAGTCCCGCCATGATGAGCGTCTTGCCACTACCGGTAGCCATATGGAACAATACCTGCGTCGGATTCGGGCATTTGTCGCTCTCATAAAACGTGATAAAATTGCGGAAAGCATCGCTCTGATAAGGACGCAGCTCGAACGTTGGATTGAGGTTGTCGGGAATAAGGTCCGGCAATTCCTTATAGGCGATCGGCGTAAAGTCGTGGATGGAGTCTATCTGCTGAAAAAGGAACATCACTTGTCCTCCAATCCGTAGAAGCTGCGAGAGAAAGCCTTGTCCGCATCGCTTATAGCGTATTCCTCATCATCAAGGTCGCAGAGATTAATGTATAGCATATTCTTGTCGAGCAGCTCCAAGATGAAGAGCTTCTTGTTCTCAGTGGACAGTGATTCGAAGTCCACTGCGGCTCCAGAAATCTTTGCGGGGTTCACCTTGCTGCTGATGAAGCCTGTGTTGAGGACGCGCTCAAGTAGGGCGGTCAGGTCGGCATCGGTTTTTGCCGCCGTGACATCCTCAACGTATCTATAATTACATTTGGCGAGCTCGGTGTAAACGATGCTCGCTTCAGGAGCAATCGACTTCATAACTGCCACATTCCTTGGCAGGGTGTCTTGCTCGATGTAGTCCATCTGCTCAACCAATATGAAACGCCTATGTCCGCCATCCTGTTTGTTTATCTCCATAACGGCGTGACCAGTAGTTCCGCTACCACCAAAAAAGTCAAGAATAATCGCGTCTTTGTCATTTTCGACAACGGCATTTACGCAATCAATAACATTGTAAATGGATTTCGGATAGGTAAATTTCGTATTAGGCAAAATACTTTTCAATAGCTGTGTCCCATTTAAGCTTGCATCGTATTTCCTGTCTGTCCAAACTGTCTTGTATGTCCCAAAATCTTTCCCTATTTCAATACCAAGCCCGTCTGTAGTTTCTTTGATGCGTAAAACATTTATTATACTTTCAACAGTTTGCCTTGCATAACGCCATTTACGCTCAACACCATTATTGTCTATTGGATAAACATAAATTTGATTTCCATGTTTTTCATTCTGATTCGGGTGCTCATCATCTGCACAAACATCTCCAAAGCCCACAACTTTACTATTTTCAACAATTATCGGATAAAAGCAATTCCTTGCATCCGTACGCAACGATTCTCCACCTCTATCACGAAGTTGACGCCAATCAATTTCCTCTTTTTCTATTTTTCTATTTCCAATGGTTTTTTTGCCTTTAGGTGTAACAAAAATAGCGTATTCATGTGTATATGAAAAATTCGTTCCAATTGCCCCACGAGCATTATGAACAACAGTAATGCAGTCAACATCACTATTGGGAAATGTTTCCTCAATCAAAATTTGCAGGCGAGGTTGCTCGTTTTTATCAATAGCTACAATAAGAACACCGTCATTTTTAAGCAACCGTTTGGCAATTTCTAAACGGTTTTTCATAAATACCAGCCATGTAGAGCGGTTAAACGTGTTGTTGTATGCAAATGTATTCGCCTGACTAGACGGATTGTACGGTGGGTCGATGTAGATACACTTAATCTTGCCTTCATACCGCTTTAAAAGTGAGGCGATGGCAAGAAGGTTATTCCCTTTAATGATGAGGTTGTCTCTACCATCGAATGCCGCACGTTCCTCGATGCCGTCTGCGGTATAGCGCCGTGCACCGACCAGCACCTTTGGGTAGAGCAGTCTGTCCACCTCGTCTGGGGCGAGGGTAGCATTATAGAAAACTTCGTCGTGCTTTTGGTCATCCTTCGTTTGTCCACCCTCAAGGACGCAATCCTTGTAGGGAAACGAAAGCACCACATCGTTCGACGCAGAAACAAGGTCACCGTGAGAGTCAACCAAGCCAATACGATTCTTGAAGCGCGTGTAGCTATCGGGCAGAAATTGGCGATTGTTTACCACCCATCCAAAACCAACTTTGTCGAAGACGAAGATGCCGTTTACCTCCGCAAAGAAGCGCTTTTTTGTGTCGTCGTTGCTAAGAAGCAAACCGATAAGCCCAGCATCCATATTCATGGCGGATTCATAAACCTTGTTGCGGAGCAGTGTTCCATCTTCCGTAAAGAAACGCTCATCTGTTTTAAGAACTTCCAATAGTATTTCAAAAAAGTTAGCCATGTTTTTCCTTGCTCCTTTTTGCCTTGATGATATACATTGCCTGTTTCAGCACAGTTCCGCTCGCCTTCACGAGATCAATTGGTACTGCGTTGCCAATTTGCAAAGCCGCCGCCGTCAGCGAATCGCTGAATACGAAATTGTCCGGGAATGTTTGCAAACGCGCCGCTTCCCGAACTGAAATTGCTCTGTCTTGTTCATAATGCCCGTAACGCCCTTTCGAATAACACAGGCAACCTCCCGTCATTGTCGGAGAAGGCTTATCGGCGTCCATTATGCCATAAACGTCCTTATGCCCGGAGAAGACGTTGCCCTCGGCGTCTTTCTTCTTATGGCACTTCAAAATCAAGTTATCCGGTAATCCATCGCGAGAACCACCGTTGGCACGGATAGCTCGAATGCGCCGAATATTAATATCGTCCAGATTTGCGCACTTATGATTGTGTATTCGCCCTTCGGGGTCTTCGTATGATTCGCCCGCTCCAATTGCCGGCAAGTCTCCAATGGCTTCGCGTACCGTTCGCCAAGGCGGCAGACCGTCGCCCGCTTTTCCGGAGTGCGTTGCTTTGGGGAGTCCAAATTCGAACCCGCTTTCGATCAATTCATTATGGATGTCAATACGAACCGCATGAAGCACAAAACGCTTGCGAATTTGCGGAACCCCGTAGTCGGCGGAATTTAGAATATCGTCCACCACCACATACTTCTTTCTCAGGCGAGTGAGAAATTCATCGAGTATTTCCTTGTTGCTGTCCGTTTTAATGCCGGGTACGTTTTCCATCAGGATAAACGGCGGCTCCAACTCTTCGATAATTCGTAAAAACTCGAACAGCAACTTTTTGCGCTCCTCTAAGGGCTTTTTTGTATTGTTCGGGTTTTGCCGTGAAAAATTCTGGCACGGCGGACAACCTGCGAAGAGGTAAATATCATCTTTCTTTATTCCGGCGGCTTCCAGAATAGCGTTGCCCCTTATTTTGCAGATGTCACCGTTTTCTGTTCCCCTCAGCACGTTTACATGCGCAAGCGGGAGATATCCAAGGTAGGTATCCACAGCGTTATCTTCAATTTCAACGGCGGCTTTCACCTTGAATCCAGCGGAGGTCAGACCGCAGGACACACCGCCGCAACCTGAAAATATATCTATTGCTTCAAACTTAAACCTCATACACCACCGCCTCCGTCGTTGCTTTCAAAAGCGGCTATTGTTTTTAACCCCGCAGGAGTGTTGATTTGCGGGGGTTGTGTTTCGTTTTTGAACGCCTGCCTCTTCTGCGCGCACATTGCTTTAAAATCGCAATTTCCGCAGTTTTGCGGGCAGGCTCGCATTGGGAAATCGCCGTCGAGAATTCCTCTGACGGCCCATTCGATTACGCCGATGGCGCTATCCACAGACTCTGTATCCACGGGGACAGAGGTCCTGCGGTTGTCTTTCAGCGTATGGATATACCCTGTTTCCACGTTCTTACCGATGACCTCTTTCGCCGCTTGGGAGTATAATTGTACCTGGATGGACATATCGCGCCAATCATAGGAGGGCGACATCCTCCGGAGTTTCCATCGACTTAAAGTCGATAACGTCCGCCGTGACAATTCCACGCTGTGGGTCTTCCAGTAATAAGAGGTCTATCGCGCCCGTTATAAGAGCGTCTTTAACCGAAATTTCAAACCGCGCCTCGTCCTGCCGCAGGCGACCGAAGTCGGCGGAGTACCGTTGCGAGTATTCCGTCAAGATTCTCTGTACAAGAGTCTTTGCCCGCTCATACGAGCCGGGACGGTTTATAGGGTCGTTACTTGGAAAAACGTGCTTCAGCATAAAGGTGGACTCTACAATTTCCGCTACTTCCTCCGCAGAAGGTGCTCTGTCCTTGAACCGCTGATGCAGACGTTCCAAAATAGTATGACTCGTTTTGCCGAAACCGAAAAGTTCAGGAACAGCAGCGTTGTAGCCCATTATCGTGGCGAGTTTGTAGGAGTAGGGGCAGGTCAAATAACTCTTTACCGAGGAGTAATCCGTCGGAAATTCACTCTCGTCAAAGCGCGGCTGCGGCTCGATTTCCTCGGCGAGCGCATCAAGTGTTTTATCATCTTCGCGTAACATTGAATGCGTAAAGTCCGCGATAAACGCCGAGCGCTTACATGCTCGTTTCAAATCAGGGTGATGCGTACTGCCCGAAAGGTAAAGACACCTCTCGGCACGAGTGATCGCCGTGTAAAATAAGCGTGCTTCGTCCTCGAGCCTCGTACCGTAGGCTCCGCGGTCAATGGCCGCAAGCATAAGGTCATGCGGAAGTTTACCGTTGTAGGTGGCATTCCTGTGCGGAAAACGGCTCGCTATTAAATCGACGACAAAGACCACAGGATATTCAAGCCCTTTAACTTTATGTATCGTGGAAATGTCCACCGCATTTTCTTTCACGAGGTAATCAATCGACTCCAACTCATAGCTGTTCATAGCAATATTGGAGATAAAGTTTAGCATTTCCGCATACCTATATGAGGAATCGATACTGGTATATGTTTTCTCGACATCAAGGATGATTTTGCTAAAAAGGCCAAGGTCGCGCAATGCGGTTTCGTCCTCAAAATCACGAACGTTAAAAACGTCGACAAGATCGTGCAGAAACTCCTGTGGGTAAACCTTGCGGCGAGCTGAGGATGTCGAGGCATGGATGTTTTGATGCCACTTGTTTAGCACCGCGATAAACTTGCTCTCATTGGCGTGTGGAAATATTGGCAGTATGGTTTTGTCAAAAAAGTCCAATGCCGCCTCTCGCGGTATGCCTGCCTCACGAAGTAATTCCATTGATTGTTGAACACAAATTGCATATGGCCGGTCAAAGATGCCCCCTTCGCCAGTCGTTTTAAACGGGATACCATGCCGTATTAGTGCCTCGGCAAATTGCTTGTCCCTATTATCTCCATTGCTGTTATGTATCGACCTCAGTAAAATAGCGAAGTCGCCGTATGTAAGACCGCGGCACTTTTCCGAACCGTCAGGGTTGATGCCTTCCACATATTTCGTTCCAATGAGACTCTCAATACGTTGTGCTACCCACTCAGCCTCCTCTTCGCGGTCGTCGAACCATAGTTTACGCAAATCCTGGATATTGCCGTCGGAATGCGATTTGATTTCCTTGCCTAGGCGTACAAGACTTATGGTGCGCTGAACAAAGTTATTCGCACCGTCGACGATAGCGGCCGTGCTTCTGAAATTTACTAAAAGGCGATGGACGGCGACATCTGAATAGCGTTTACTGAACGTCAGGATGTTCTGTACATTTGCGCCTCGCCAACCATAAATGGACTGGTCATCGTCGCCCACCACAAGAAGCATATCGAGGTGGCTCGCCAACGTCTTAATAAAGTCCTCTTGAATAGGGTTGATGTCCTGGTACTCATCGACAAGGAGGTATTTGAATTTTGCGATATAGGAATTCGCCTTGTCAGTTATCTTCTTTAACTCATGTACACCGAGTCGAATGGCGAATGAAAAATCCATATAGCCGTCGCGGTCAAGGACTTCTCCCAGCTTTGTCAGACGCTTAAACAGCGTAGCATCGTACTGCTCGATATCTGCCAAGTCAATGTTCTCGTTGTTCATCGTCTGCCAAGCGTCGGCAATCGGAAGAATATTCTCTTTGAAGTAGCGCCCTTCACCATGTTTCAGCCCGATTTGATGGAAGCGGGACATTAAGAAGAGAATGAGCCCGTTTCTATCTAGGATGTCGTACTGCCGATATTTGGCGTTGATGTCTCCGAGTAGCTTTTGGCAAAAAGAATCCAATGTTCCAATAAACATCGCACCGATAAAATTTTCGGACAACCCAAAATTTCGCAGAGCCTCGGCGACTCTACGTTTAATGGACTCAGCAGCCTTCTCAGTAAAGGTGAAGGCGACGATGGATTCTGGTGTCTCTCCTTTGGACACCAAGTAGGCAATTTTATAAGCTAGTGTACGAGACTTCCCAGAACCGGCGCAAGCCAAACATAGAATGTGCTGAGACTCGTCCACTACGGCATTATATTGATCGACGGTTAGATTTGAACGTAGAATTTCCTCAATGGTCATATATGCTCCTTTCTTGACTTTTAAAGCATCGATTATCTCTTGAAACGATTTTTTACTTGGTCGGCTCGTCTGGTAATACTTCCATAATCTCTGAGATGTCGCAATCGAGTGTCTTGCATATTTTCACAAGCACATCCGTAGTGACATTTTGTCCTTTCCCAAGTTTGGCGATCGTATTTGAACTGAGGCCGCACTTTTTCCTGAACGTTTCCTTTGTCATTTGTTTACTCAATAAAATGTGCCATAGTTTCTCATAGCTCACACGCATTTTTTATCTCCTTGCTATTTGTTTAGAACTAAAAAAACTAAATGTCTTCCGTGTTATAAATGTCATTCAAGAATCCGTATCTACCGACATTACGATTTCTTGAAAACTCAACCACATGGATGCCTTTTTCTTCATTTTCTTGGGGAATAAAAGGCACACGCTTTTTTTGCTCTATGATTATTACCTGTCGCTCAAG
>NZ_JCAIJG010000100.1:0-19838 GCF_059735615.1 Desulfosporosinus sp. Tol-M2 | reverse complement strand
TTTCATATACTCCTGCACTCCTCGCTTCAGATCCTCCCGACTCCCACCAACCCTCGGCATTAAAATCATCATACTGAGTAGGGCAAGATGCGACTCGGACTTCCTTATCCAGGGAGTCTATCTCCTTTCGGCTCTTCAGATACTCCCTAACCTGAATCGCTTCATCCTGGGTACTGAGCGCATCACCATGTTCCATGACCCTGTGCGTAACTGTGACCAACGGGAGACGTTACGCCGAGTAGTCACCTATTCTAATTGATCATCATAAAAAAATACACTTCCAATCCCTAACATTGAACTCATAATTATTCAAAATTTGGGACTAAATGGTTTCCCCAATCCACATCCTGGTATAATTTATCTGTCATTTCTGCAGATGGCCTTTCTCGCGTGCCAATTCGTTTACAAGGAGTCCCTACATAGATTCCCCAAGGTTCCAAATCCTTATTAACAAGGCTATTCGCTCCCGCTACGGCACCTTCCCCTATTGTAACCCCCGGCATCAAGACACAGTTGGCGCCAATATATGCGTCATCCATAATTTTAATAGAGCAATAGTTAATCTTGTGGCATTCATCTGGGACAAATTCAGCTGAATAGTATCCCTGTATTTCATAGGTGCTTGTAAGCACTTTTGTCCCCGGACCAATAAACACTCGATCCCCAATATAAGTATCTCCACCGCCTTCAATTAAGACATACCATGTGATCATTGAATGCTTACCAATTTTTAGTGATTTCCCGGCATCAATAAATGTATAGTCCAGAACCCTGCAATAATCGTCTAGTTCTGCATTTTCTGCCCGTATAATTTTTACAAGAGAGTGAAGCACAACATCTTTTCCACAAAACTTAAGTTCTTTTTTTATATTGTCGCCCATCATCTCGACACCACTTAATTTGTTGTTCTGGTTGTTTAAAGTGCGTTCCATTTTAATGCCTCCTATCCGTCATGATCGTTTTGTAAACTTAAAAAAATTGAGGACCTGCCGTCCCCTTTGATAAAACCCTCGATCTTCGTCATCCAAAGATATTTCGGGGACGGGGGCGAAGCCCCAGTGAGTCCATTAGGCCTCCTCTGCGAGTCCTTTGCGTTTTCAAGTCGATGGTTACCCCTACTCATAATATGATAGCTCGCTCCGGGCCACTATTATGCCTTACTGAATAAATGAAAAATGCTTTTGTAGTCGGATTAGGGCTACATTTTTCATTTATTCAGTTAAGCCTCCTTAGTTCAAACTCTTGTTAACCTTTTTCGATGGGGATTCAACCCCAGAATCCCACTTACAGCAATTTATTATTGTTCTGAAACGATTTCAACTGAAATGGTTTTCATCGCAGCGTCACAAATTGCTGCCGCTTGATTTGCGTCCTTTCCTGTAGCGATAACATGACCTATTCTGTCGTTGCTTGATTCAGTTCCACCGATTCGATCACCTATTTTTTTATACAATTCAATCTCCGTAACGCCAAACATTTTTTTTGCATTTTTTATATTATCAATTCCAGCTATTATTCCGAAAGTAGTCGGTATGAATCTGATTGCTGAGCCTCTATCATATTTTCGCGTCAAATCCACATGCTCACCAACCGCAAGGGAAATAGAGCAGACCGTCATATCAATGCCGGTGGAAAGCGGAACCAGTTTTGAAGTAATGAAATCTCCACCTAATCGTGCGGCCGTTTCAACTACTTTCGGCCCTTCCGTCGTAATTTTAAGCTCGGTATGCGACGGGCCATTAATCACACCTACCGCCGACAAGGTTCTCTTGACTACATCTTTTATCTGCCGCTTTATATTCTCGCTCAGTTGGCTTTGCTCGGTATGTCCGAGCTCGACAAAGAACGGCGGCTGAGTGACAATCTTATCCGTTATTGCGATAACATCAGTAATACCGTTCAGCGTGAACGACTCTACGCTGACTTCCGGCCCCAGCATATACTCTTCGATAAGTACTGTTCCGGTTCTTGATCTGCCAAAACTGAATTTGTAGCATTCTAATGGATCAGTACCTTTATCTATATCGACAAGTCTGACGCCACGACTGGCTGCATTATCAGCAGGCTTGATTATGAATCTATCCCCATATGTTGGATATAATGTCTTAAATTCGTCCTCTTCCTCAATAACATTGAACCTTGGTATCGGAATTCCGCACTCACGAAAGCGTTGACGCATAAATGCTTTGTTTGTAGCACAAAACGAATCAGTGTATGATATATCAAGCGGCATATTGAGCTTCTCTCGTACATACGCTACTGTACGAACAGGCATATCACTGGTCGACGTGATTATATAATCCGGTTTATTCTCTAAGGCCGCCTTATAAACACCCTCGCAGTCTATTGTACTGATATCAATACATTTATCAGCAACTGAAAAGCCTTCAGCATTCTTATCATAATCGACGGCAATGACAAACAAACCGCGCCGTTTTGCCTCTTGTATGGCTGGCACCTGCAACCTACTTGCTCCAAGGATCATTATCTTTTTCATGTATTTCGTTCTCCGTCTAATATTTCATGAATATGATCGGCAATCAATGAGCACCCTTTGCCATCTATCAAATCTCTCATAATTTTTGCCATGTCAATTCTGCGCTCATAATCATGTAAAAGCATATCAACATTCAAAATAATTTTATCAAGCACCATGTCCGGTTCGTCTACAAAACTTCCACAATAAAAAGCCACATTTTCTTTTTCATATTGTTTTGCCTGCTCTTCTTGTTCCTTCGATATTGCAAAACAGATGGTTGGTACACCACACGCGCACAACTCGTTTATAGTAGTACCAGCCGCTGAAACCGCCAAATCACAGCCAAGCATTATCTCTGCCATGTTATTAGCATTCACTAAAACATAGATGCATCTATCTGTCGATTCAACTTCTTTTAATTCAGAAATATATCTATTCATTGCGCCAGCAACAACTATGATATTGATGCATAATTTGGCGGTATATTGCATAAGTCTTTTTAATATACTAAGTGTGACACCAAACGTATCCGAGCCGCCAACGCTAACAAAAATATTCTTAACACACTCTCTTACTGTAGTATCATCAATATCAAATTGTTTTCTTAGCGGCGAATATTTTGGGCCCAGTAAAAGCACGGTCTCATTGTAATTGGTTTTATAGAAATCTTTGTCTAACAGATTGCTATAATTAATTAATAAAGAAAGTTGCGGGCAAGTTATTTCCTTGCTTCCCAAATATGCAACCTTAACCACCTTAGAAAGTTCAGCCAAATACTTCTCATCTACATAATATGAATCGACAATGAGCATATCCGGTTTTTCAGCAGTCAATATCCGAAGGGTTTCAGCTATTCCACTCTCGCATATATCCCACTTTGCATCTATTAGGAAATAATCAAGCTGGTATTTTTCGAGGATACTAATAGATGCCTCATCAGCAATCATGAACGCAATTCGATCCCCTCTGCTTTGTAGTTCGTTGGCAATCGAAATACATCTCATGAGGTGTCCAGTTGCTATTGTAATGTTTGCGTCTGTTCTAAAGAAGATTTTCATTTTCTGTTTGTCGAGTTCTAACTTGTAGTCAGTCATTATGTCCCAGAAATCTGCACGCTTAGGATCATATCTGAAGTCATCGTGTGCTTTTTGATAGAAAATGCATATGAAGAGGTTATATTTGGAATTTCAGCGTTGCATATTACTTTTGATCTAACGCCTCGCTTTTGAAATAAAACTTCATAACCATTATTCAGAAATGCTTCGACTGTATATACACCAATAAAACTTGATGCACCGATTATAATCACCATATCTTTAACCTCTTTCCAAGCATTACATAATTATTCTAAACCTTCCATAGAAATAGGCGTGCCGAAGGGTATATCAACTGTTGCCTTTCTGCCTAGAATATTTTTTAGTTCAATTGGAGGCAACCCTACGCCAGGCCGAATACTCCTTACATTTACTTCAGTGATTATATCTCCCTTTCCAATATCCTTCACTGCAAACAGCGAACGCCTTCCGTTTCGGGCTCTCCGTTCGCCTTCGGATAGTTCATAGGTACACTTCCCCAGAAGCTCTTTTGTCTCACGCACCGCCTTGACCATATCTCTGAACATATCGAAATCCATCGAAAATGCTATATCTGCTCCTGTTTCATTTTTAGATATACAAAAATGCTTTTCAATAAGTACTGCGCCGAGGGCGACTGCGACCACGTCGGCGGTAAAGCCCATCGTATGATCCGACAAACCAACAGGATATCCAAATCTGTTTTGCATATCGGGTATCGTAAGTAGATTCATATCCGATATGGGTGCAGGATACTCCGTAGTGCATTTCAGCAGAATAATATTATAATTACTGTTCCTCTCACAGGCAGCTATTGCTGCATTAATCTCTTCCGGATTCGCCATGCCGCAGGACATCACCATCGGTTTGCCTTTTTTAGCGGTATATTCGATCAAAGGAATATCGACCAGTTCCGGAGAAGCAATCTTATACGCTTCTGTCCCAATGCTTTCGAGAAAATCAACCGCGCTGGGGTCAAAAGGCGAAGAAAAGAAATCCAGTCCGATCTTTTGGCATTCTTCTTTGATCCTGCCTTGCCACTCCCAAGGCGTATAAGCTTCCTTATATAGCTGATACCTTGTGTATCCGTCCCACAGGCCACCTTTTACCTTAAAAAAATCGTTGTCGCAGTCTATGGTGATCGTATCAGCCGTATAGGTCTGAATTTTCAGGCAATCGGCCTCCGCTTCTTTTGCGGCGTGCGCCACTTCGAGGGCGTGTTGCAGTGAGCCGCCGTGGTTTGCAGACATCTCGGCGACGATATAAATTTTATTATTCTTGATATTATCAAATAATTTCATCTATACGCTCCTCTGCTCTATAAACAAGTTTATTTGAAGCCACTCCGGATGCTCTCTGTAAGCATCTAAAATATCTCGGTATGTAAAACAGGCTTTGATGACCAACATTTGACTTTAAACAACTACGGATTTTATCAGCCTACTCAAACCCTCCATGAATTGCCTCTGATGGCAGCAGTCAAATAAGTGCAAACTGTACAGCGCAATATTTGTATTGCCAATTCTTCAATAGAAGCAAGGCATCTTTTTCTAATGCGACATATGTAATTCCATCTATATTGCTGGTTCTGAGTTTCGTACATACATTAAAATGATTTCCGCTTTCCCTATGATAGTTACCTATTAGCTACTCAGAAGAACCATAAGCCTCAGCCGTATCAAGCCAGCGAACACCCTGATTGAATGCATAATGCAACATATCAGTCACTTCGGGTTGTGAAGGCTTACCATAGCTATTATTAATGCCATAACGCACTCCCAGTTGTACTGTTCCTAAAATAAACTTCTTAGCCATCTTTTCTCCAATCTCAAATATACTGACCACAGTCTATCCGGTAAATCTGACCCGTAATACAACGGGCCTTATCACTGGCTAAGTAAACAATAAAATCGGCAACCTCTTCCGGCTCAGTGAGATGACGGATAGCACAATCGTTCAGTACAAGATTTTTAATCAACTCGCTGGTAGTGCGTTGACCTTCCGTATTAATAAATCCTGGAGAGACTATACGATAATCAGTTTGCCGCAGAAACCCTTGATATTTTTTTCGGTATGCGCTTATTGTCACTGCGGGCAGTTATTATGGCAACACAGCTCAAGCTTTAGCCCTTTCTTATTTTCTGTATTTATCCACAGTTTTTTTCACAGCCTCTATAACGCTGTAAACGTCCTCATCAGAGAGCGAATAGTAAAGCGGTATGGTAATGATGTCCTCATACAGGTCTTCCGCTACAGGGCACAAGCCCTTTCTGTAACCAAGCGACTGATAATAGGGGTGATAGTAGACGGGTATGTAATGAACCTGTAGCCCCACATTTTCCTCATTCAGGCTTTTATAGAACTCTCCTCTGCTCGCTCTGAGTAGCTTTTTATTGAGGCGGATTATATAAATGTGCCTTGTTGTTTTCGAATCGGGAATTTCCTTCTGCAGTATCAGCTCAGGTATCTTTCCCAACTCCCTGTTGTAAATATCCACTATCATCGCTCTCCGTTTGGAGAATTTGTCAAGCTTCTTCAACTGGCTGGAGCCAAGGGCGGCCTGAAAATCGGTAAGCCTGTAGTTGTAGCCCAGCTCTATCTGCTCGTAAAAGCCGTTAAACGGTTTTTGCCTCATCAGTTTGGGGTCGTGGATGATGCCGTGGGTCCTGAAGCGGAGGAGCTTTCGGTAATAATTCTCATCGTCCGTCAGTATTGCCCCGCCTTCCCCGCAGGTTATTGTCTTGACGGGGTGAAAGCTGAAGATGGTCATATCGGCTATGCTGCCTACGTATTTATCCCTGTATTTCGTACCTATGGCGTGGGCGGCGTCCTCAATTAAAATTAGGTTTTGGCGGATGCAGATGTCCCTGATCCTGTCAAGGTCTACCGCCTGCCCAGTAAAGTCCACAGCCACCACGGCCTTGGTTCTGTCGGTGACTCTTTTTTCGATCTCGTCAGCGCTAATATTCCACGTGTCGGGGTCAATGTCCGCGAAAACAGGAGTTCCGCCGCAGTATAGTATGCAGTTGGCTGATGCGGCAAAAGTCATGGGCGTGGTGACGACCTCGTCACCTTCTTCTATTCCCGCTGCAAAACAGGCCGCGTGCAGCGCCGCAGTACCGTTTGCTATAGCGACGGCATACTTGGCCCCCGTAAGATTGCACAGGTCTCTTTCAAATATCTCTACCCTTGGCCCCGTGGTGATATACGCACCCCGCAGTACCTCCGACACAGCGACTATGTCGTCCTCGTCAATATACTGTTTCCCGTATGGAATAAATGTTTTAATCACAGGATCATTATTCATCTTATATTTTCTCCAATACTTAATATTCTTTAAATAATTGGTGATAATTTTGAACCAAGCACCAGTTTGCATTTCACGTTTCCGGACAATCAATTTGCCCGCCTTGCAAGTATTACTTGCGCCATACCATCTTATTAATTATTTCGGTATAGCTTTGGATTATTTTAATCACTTTCACACTTACATTCTCGTCGGCATAAGAAGGGACAGTCAAACCGTAGTCTCAGTTCTCGTGCATTGCGACAGCGAGGTCGACTGCTTGCAGAACCTGCTCGGTCGTGATGCTGCCGATAGTGAAGACACCCTTGTCAATGGCTTCGGGATGTTCTGTGCTGGTTCTGATAGATACAGCAGCGAATTTAAAGTAACTGCCCTCTCCGGGAATCGTACCACTATCAGAAACGACGCAGTAGTCGTTCTGCTGAAGCTTGTTGTAATCAAAGAAACCTAGCGGTTGATGCTGGATAACACGCTTGTCAAAGACGAATCTGCGCTCTGGGCGTGTACCCATTACTATCATAAGTTTAAGCCTACTTATAATTTCTCCTTGACTGTAGAAAATAATGTGGATAAAGCTGCGTATGTTCGTGCATCCATCCCGCCAACGCATGAATCATATTATCGTAATTAGGTATTACAAAATCATAGATTTCGGATGGCAACAGCGATTTATCTGAAACAAGCCCCTCCACAGCATTAACTTTCACCTCATCGTTTCGGAAATATCGGTTAAATAGCTTCAGCAATTCATATTTACTGATTGAACATTTAGGAACAGCATTGAATAGTCCATGCAACCTTTTTGTTGAAGCATACTCCGCTAATTTTGCAAATTCAAGTGTCGTAATGCCTGTCCATATTGCACCTGTGTATCCGTTAACTTCATTATCCTGCTTCATAAACCAGTTCAGCAAACCAATCCCCTCAGGCCTTAAATCTGGGCCGACAATAGACGTGCGAAAAGTGACATTTTTATCGTCAATAAGTTCTCCAAGAGCTTTTGACCGACCGTAGAAAGAATCAGCGTCAGGCAAATCTGTTGTAGTGTAACCACCACGTTTTCCAGAAAAAACACAATCTGTACTGCCGTTTATGATTTGCGTTTTCATATCTTTAGTTATTTCTGCTAAATAATGTGGAAGATATGAATTTGAAAAAACTGCATCTGCTTGTTGTTGTTCAGCTGATTGGTTTAAAATACCAATACAGTTTATTATGGTGTTATATTTTCCTTCGGTGATGATTTTCTCAATTAATGTAGTATCTTCTGCATCTCCAATAATATAGTCCGTATATTGAAACGGACGTCTTCCAAAACCGACCACTTCATGGTGCTGTTTCTTCAAATATAGGGAAACCGTATGTCCGACCATGCCATTGCTACCAAGGACAAGGAATCTCATTTCTTACCCTCCCATGTTGCAAGCTCACTCTGGATATAATCCAAGCTAAGTAATTTATCTTTTACCTGCTCAACATTCATAAACTGAGAGTTGCTGCTATTAAATTCCATCAACGTGTTCCGTTCAGTATTACCCTTAATAAAATACTTGTCGTAGTTTAGGTCTCGGTTATCCGATGGGACGCGATAAAAGCCTCCCAATTCCTCAGCATAAGTGCATTCCTCGTTTGTCAATAACGTTTCATACATCTTCTCGCCATGACGAATACCAATCACCTTTATCTCATTCTCTGAATGGAACAATTCTATTACCGCTTGCGCCAACACACCAATAGTGCATGCAGGCGCTTTCTGAATAAAAATATCTCCCGATTTTCCATTTTCAAAAGCATAGAGAACCAGATCTACAGCTTCATCCAATGTCATGAGAAACCGTGTCATGTTTAGTTCAGTCACAGTAATAGGTTTCCCATCTTTGATTTGCTCGATCCATAGTGGAATGACACTCCCACGGGAGCACAGGACATTGCCATAGCGAGTGACACATATTTTTGTCCTGTCTGTTGTCCTGCTTTTTGCAACCGCGACTTTCTCCATCATCGCTTTGCTTGTTCCCATAGCATTGACAGGATATGCGGCCTTGTCTGTCGACAGGCAAATAACAATCTTTACGCCCACGTCGATTGCTGCAGTTAATACATTGTCTGTACCGATGACATTAGTTTTCATCGCTTCAAGCGGGAAAAATTCGCAAGAGGGTACTTGTTTGAGTGCTGCGGCATGAAAAATATAGTCAACACCGTGCATGGCGTTCTTGACTGATGCCAAGTCCCGCACGTCACCGATGTAGAACTTGATTTTCTCGCTCAATTCCGGATACTGCACCTGATATAAATGCCGCATGTCATCCTGTTTCTTTTCATCGCGGGAGAAGATACGGATCACGCCAATGTCCGTTTGAAGAAAACGTTCGAGCACAGCGTTACCGAAAGATCCGGTGCCACCGGTGATGAGGAGTGTTTTGTTTGTAAACATTTACTCAATTCCTTTTTTTATTTTTTTAGTTAGCGTACTATGTACAGATATTTTTACCGCATGAAGTACGTCCTCGACATCATTGTCGGTTAACCAAGGGTAAAGTGGGAGAGAGAATGTTCTCGTAAATTTTCTCGGCATTTGGAAAGATTCCTTTTCTGTAACCCAAGCGCTGTAGTGCCGCTGTACCATTGCTAACCATTGAACAGAAGTTCCAGTATAAGCGCATAGTTCGCGTTCAAGCATTGTTGTTGTCAAAAGTCTTTAAGTTGGGTTCCCCTTAACTCAGACACTGGGATTGTTAATATTTCCACACGTTGCAGTCCTTCTTGCTCAATTTTGTCTATGTAATATTACGGATCTCGACCCGGATGGGGCTTAATAATTACTTTGTAGTTATAATTTTGTGCAAAAGCCAGAACAATCTTTATCATATTATAATTTTCTGATATTGACGCTGTTCCACCTCTGTATAGAGGTCATAAAGATACCTGTCAGCCCACAGGCCACTACGAACCTAAAATATGGGGCATCGCACTTCAACGTTAGCGTTTCTGCTGTGTAGGTCTGTAGTTTTAGACAATCGGCTCCGGAGTTCTTGGCTGCATGAACGATCTCAATTGCATGTTCAATTGACCCGCCATAATTTCCAGACATCTCTGTAATGATATATGTTTTTCCTAATCTTAATAGTTTTCAAGCTTCATGTAAGTACTCCAATCATTAATTGTCTTTGGATTTATTCAAATACTTGTATTTGAATTCCGCTACTCGCCAATCTTCTTCTGTATCTATGTCTTGGACTTCTGTCTCTGAAATGATTAACGGTACAACTCTTTCTATTTGATTTTTATTAATTGTCCGGCAGTAAAAAAACGAGCCGCATTCATGATACCAGGGTTCCAAGTCCTGTGAACGTGTCGATTTGTACTCAGGCCAATTCCATGATAGGTATCCTGATTTGAGCACATAACTTCTCTGTGGCGGATAAGAGAATCGAACTATCGGAACAACTTTCCATGTATCCTGTTCATATAGCAGTTTATTACCTTCGCGTAGTTGTTCAGCAGTTACAAATGGTGCCGCAGCATATATGCAACAATAGCCATCATATTGTTTTCTTTTGTTTTTGTAGTTCTCCAGTACTTCCACAACAACATCCTGTATCGTTGCATAGTCGCCCGATGTGTAATTACTTCGTTGAAACGGTATCTTTGCACCGTATTTTTCGGCGACTTTAGCTATTTCTTCGTCGTCCGTAGACACCATAACCTCGTCAAACACGCCACTCTTAATTGCTGCCTCTATGGAATAGGCAAGTATAGGCTTCCCGCAAAAATCTTTAATATTTTTGTGGGGTATCCGTTTACTTCCTCCACGAGCTGGAATTATTGCAATTGTTTTAAAAACTCCACTTCCATTTACACCGTTTTCCATGTTGCCTCCATATGCTGTTTAATTTTTTCCATAGCTGGCTTAATTACTAATTGAGGGCTTTGTCCGAAGACAATCGAACCATCTGGAATATCTGTATCTTTTACATACGAGTCCGCCGATAGGATTACATAGTTCCCGATATGACTGTTACCAAGTACCTTTGAATTTGATAACATAGAAACGTTATGACCAAAATAGGATATATACCATGATTATTTCCTACGGTACATCCTTGACTGAATGAAAAATAGTATTCATACGATGCACGACCCATAATTGCCCCATGTGGGTGATCACACATGAACACATCAGGAGATTGACTTGATAGAATAGGTCTGCCGAAATCATCATTTTGCTTATTCCGTAAATCTTGTCACAAGTAGTCTCTTTGATGCTTTTGCTGCATTGTTGTTCCTGTAGATCGTATTTGAGAGGTAATACAGAAACACATTATATTGGACTGTATGTAGAGGATTTACCCCATTAATTTGGTGTCAGCCGAATCGAGCCAAAATAGATGATCAATCTGTTTTAGTAGGAGTTCCTCACATCGCATAAATAGCCTCCTTTAATGTTATTTTTTACATTTAGTTCATACGTTTCCGCAAAGATTCGAAATTGCTTTGTGATAATTCTGCGCTATGTCGCCCGGCGCATTCAAATAAGCGCAGATTTCCGCGCAGTCGAGCGCGCCTTCTGACTCCACAATAGTTTCAAGCTCCTCCAGAGAGCTAAATTGAGGTGTATTCATTCGCCGATAAATATCATTTTCTTTACTGATGCAGTATCTGAAGCACCTTTTTCCCTTCATAATCAATTCGAGAAACACGGAAGAATTACCGCATATTGAGAATTCTACTTTGTTTGCATACTCATACACTGGGATTGTTAATATTTCCACACGTTGCAGTTCCACACGTTGCAGTTCTTCTTGCTCAATTTTGTCTATGTAATATAGCGGATCATGACCCGGATGGGGCTTAATAATTACTTTGTAGTTATGATTTTGTGCAAAAGCCAGAACAATCTTTATCATATTATAATTTTTTGGTATCGACGCTGTTCCACCGTCGAGTAAAACCCCGATAACACTCACAGCAGAATCGTTTTCTTCCGCTGAGTATCCTATATTATAAGGGCATCCGACAAGTTTTATCCTATCCTCCGGTATTCCTGCGGCTAACGCTTCGTCCTTAAAATATTGGCCCCATCCCCAAAATTCGTCACTCACAAAACCCTCAAAAGCAAAATTATACTTCGTCTTATCGCCGCCTGTCTGAACATCATAACTATAATGACCGTGTTGAAGTGTTGCTGTCGGGATTTTGAGCTGTACCGCATATTGGACAAGTAAGTTCTCCGTTTCTTCCGCATCAAAGAATGTTATTATCGCTGCGCACTTCATAAGTAATGCTTTATTCCTCCGAAGTACCGACAACCATGTGTATCCTGTTACGAGCTTTAAAATAAAATATTCAAGCATGTCACCCGTAAGTCCGCATTTTCCGAGCAGCTTTCTCCATACGCTAATATAGCAGAGACATCTAAAAGATGTTCTGCCCCAAACGATTCTGCGTCTAAAACCGCTGAGTTCTTTTCCTGTAAGAGAAAACACATTTTTGTTTGTTGAGAGAACACCGTTAATTGTGTCTATATAGTCGCTTCGTAAACCGTGAGAAGCACAGTAGAACAACATCGCCTTACCTTGCTCAATAATATTGAAATCGTAATGGGCTATTTCCGATATGCTGTTAAACAAAAGAGAACGCTTTTGTTTAAATCTCGACGGCTTTTTGTCTTTATTGCTTTCTACAGAAAAGTAATAAAAACCAATCGCAAGGTACTTTTCAATTTTTATGCCTTCAAATCCGGGAAAAGCGGTATTACTAATGCTTTCATATATACTATCGAATTCGCTTACAAGCATTATATCACCTTACTCATGCTTTTTCGTACATTTCTTATTTCCCCAATTATTATCTTTGGATTCAACCCATAAATAAGCATCAGTATTATTGTGAATGCAGCAAATATAATTAATTTTAGTCCTATAGAAGGCCACACTCCTGCGGCGTGAGTGATTCTCGAAGCATAAAGCAGAACGCCGATAATCCCAATTACAAAAAAGTCTCGGCTGACACGTATGGTCCTGTAATTAGATTTATCGGTTACCGTGTAATAAACCAAGAACATTGCAAATGAGGTGATTGACGCAAGCCATCCAAGCATATTTTCGCCGAACAAAGGAAGAAGAAAATAACAAATTGCAGCACTTACTACGAAATTAATAACATTGGCAACCGTCAAAGCTTTCGTTTTCCCCTGGATAATAATCAGCTGATTGTAGAAACCTTTCAACACGTTTATGCAATATGAAATCATCATAATTTGTACAATCGGCCATACAGAAAAATATTTCTCCGATAAAACAAGCAACACAACTTCGCGGACAAACAACCCACAGCCTATTGCGAACCAAGCGACAAAGACCATATTAATATTCTTAATCTTCCTCGCGTACTCCGGAAAGTCAGCTTGGGCAGACTTTCTGTAAAGCTCCGGCTCAAATGTCATGCTGACAGAACCGGTAACAAGAAAAACAACCTGCGACAGCGACATGCCCATAGAATAAATGCCGAGTTCTGTCATGCTGAGCGCTCTCTCAATCAATATAGTCGTTATTAAGGGAGTCGTTACTTCAACTAGAGCAGAGGGCAAAATTGGGAGCGAAAATTTTAATCCTTCCTTTAGTAGATTTTTGTCAATCCTAAAATACGAACGTTGGATCATGTATATTACCAGAGCTGTAGCAAACACTCCACCGCTAATCGCTTCAGCTAAGTATCGACCAAGTATCCCCATACCTAAACCAGCTACAAATAAGACGCCGAGACCGTTTCCTAAGAGTGAGCGGAATACCGCTCTGACAAAATAGAACTTGACTTCTCCACTCATGCGCATTGTACGAATCGGAATAAATTCAATCGTGGTAAAAAAAGCGATAATCAGCTCCAACAACATGTACGGGAAAAACTTCACTACAGAGTTTGTTGATTTAAATACAATTGGCAATACCAGGAAACACAATAGCGTTACTGCAATGTTCATAAGAAACATAAACCAAAATGCAGTTCCGTTCAGTTTCTTTTTATCATTTACTTGTGCATAGTATCTCATGTAAAAGAAGTTTAAACACAACGAGGCAATGATTACGGTAAACGCCGAAATTTTCTGCGTATATGCCATTATTGCGTATTCGTCGGGATCAATTAAATTAGAATACAGCGGCAATAACAGAAAATTAATTGCTTTAGGCAGAACCAGTGACAAAAAATACAGGATAGATTCTCTGCCAAGGTTTTTTATCGTATTGTTCTTTACATCCATTTACATAAATGCCTTTTGGGATTTCAAACTATAATAATGATCCTTATCCCGATATTTAAAAACTCGTGCCGGATGACCCCCTGCAATTGCGCAATCAGGCACATCTGATACTACAACAGACCCCGCTTGAATTATACAACCCTCGCCAAGTGTTACGCCGCCAAGAATCATAACATCGTCTCCAAACCATACGTTATCTCCGATATTAATATCCTTAGGTATCATAACACTGTCATAGGGTATTGTTGTGCCGTTATCATAATTATGTATAGATGAGAGCATTTTGTAATTTGTTCCAGAGTGAAAATTGTCGCCAATCACAACTTTGCCATATCCCAATATGCGCATACCATTGAAATTTACATTGTTGCCAAGCTCAGTATTTGGAGTCACGCATGAAGGATAGTTTACCCTTAACTTATCACCACAATTTTTGGCTGTAGTTCTTATTATCTTCGTCCAACGTTTGACTTTGTACTCTCGGATTATCTGCCTAATTATTGACTTTATACCCATCTTTTCTCCCCACACAATTAAATATGATTAGGTAGTGCCCATCAAATCCCAGATTTATCTTTAATAAATAATGAGTAATACGCTTTTGCTGTATCATCAAGCGTATATTTTCTTGAAAGCTCGTATCCTTTATTCGCGTATTCATCTCTCAGTTCTGGATTTTCTATAAGTTTCAGTAGGGCGGCATATATTGTGTCTTCGTCGTTAATGTCAAAATATTCCCCCGCATCAGCAAGCATGTCTTTATTAAATGAAGTATTATTTGCTGCAATAACAGTGCCGCGAGCCATTCCCTCACAAACAGATGTTCCGCATGTGTCTGTCGAGCTTGCATTAATAAATATATCGCATTTATCGATTATCGCCGGAATGTCATCGTATTTTACCCATTCGATATGCTCGATGTAATCTCGCATACCAAACTTATCTATATATGCATAGAATTTTTTTGCGTAGTTTTTTGCAATATTTTTTCCGATAAGTGTCAGCTTGACATTAAAGCCATCATCATGAAGGCGTCTTGTCGCATGTAAAACAGGTAATTGGTTTTTATACGGAAGTATCGACGATATGTACAACAGATCGATAACTTCCTTCCCCGGTGCGAAATAAGCACATCTGCCTTCACGTCTAAATACATTGCTGCATGAAAGAGAAATAACGGCACTATCTTTGATGCGGATACCTGATTTTTCTACGCCATCCTTAGAAAAATGTGACGAGAAGATTACCAAATCGGCGTTCCTCAGTGCTTTTCTGGCATAATACGCCTCGCGGAGCAGAGTAAGAGTAGTCTTTGACAAGCCTAATGCAATTAGTTTTTTCATATCTACATAAAGCTGATTATTAAAAAGAAAAATCGAACGATATTCTTCCAGCCCCTTTTTCAAAGAACCATTTATGTAGAATACAATATCCGGATTATAACTTTTAACTAAAGCAATAAAATCCCTTTGCAGGCTGTATGTGAGTTTTTCCTTTAAACTCCGGTCATAAAAAAGTCCTGTTTCAATTACATTAATTCTATTGCTTATATCGGGAAGAAGCTCATGGAGGTTCTTGGAACAGAAGAAATATACGTTTATATTGCTTGGTATTTCATCACAATTCAGCACACCACGCATAAGTGCCAATAGTCCTCCGCTTCCCGCGGTTTCTCCAATTATTGCTACATTCATAGATTTTGTGCCGTTCCGGTGTTGATATTTGCCATAACCACGTTTACGATTGAAGCCGCATCTATTGAATATACCTTACGCAAGAATTTTTGTGTTCCAACGCTTGATGAATACACATCGTTAGTACCGATGCATACAAGCTTTGCCTCTGTTCCGGACTGAGCAAGCACTTCTGCCACTGCTGAACCGAAACCTCCGACACGGTTATGCTCTTCAACCGTAATTATGCAATTGTACTTGCTGCTGAGAAAAGACAGGGTTTCGCAATCCATCGGCTTGACAGTGGGAAATGTATATAGTCCTGCATTAATCCCGCTTTTCAATAGGATACGATTAGCTTCAATAATCTCGTCAAATATCGCTCCTGTAGAGCAAATCACAACTTCTTCTCCGTCCTTAACCTTGATTGCCTTACCCATTCTGAAATCTTCAATTTTCTCATGAATGCGTTTTTCCCCGCCTCGTCCGAGCCTGAGATAACAGGTGCCGGTCGTTTTATATATCGCTTGTGTAACGTATTTTGCTTCGAGCAAATCACTGGGTGCAAACACCGATATACCCGGCATAGCACGCATTACCGCAATGTCCTCTGTAGCGTGGTGACTCATCCCAAGAGCACCGTATACAAAACCGCCGCCAACGCATACTATTTTTACATTTGCATCATGGTAAGCGCAATCATTACGAATCTGCTCAAGACAACGCAGCGTGGGGAAATTTCCGATTGAATATGTGAATACGGTTTTCCCTTCAAGTGCCATTCCAGCAGCCATGCCGGTCATATTTTGCTCGGCGATTCCAGCATTGATGAATTGGTCAGGCAGTTGTTCCCAGAACGGTTTTAAAACACCAAATCCAAGGTCACCGGTAACAAGTATTACATCCTTATCATTTTTTGCTATATCTATCAGCGTATCAACAAATGTATCACGCATAGTTAACGCTCCTCCGTATTTCCGGCGTTGTACCACGTCGGGTGCCAGCCGGCGCTTGTTGTATGATCGTATCCGATGTCAGCGGCCGCGTCCGGAAAAGTAGGATTGGATATGCCATCCGGTGTATACGGGTCCACCACCCCTTCTGGCTTGTCCTTATGCAATTCGCATACAGCCATATCATATTCCCAACCATCGTGAGGAAATCGATAATGCCACAGGATGTCATTTTCCATAAATGAAATCCCTTTTCCCTTTATAGTATTTGCAATGATTACACTGGGCTTGCCTAAAATCGTTTTAGCTTTGCTGAAGGCATTCCGCAAAGCGTCGTGATCATGACCGTTGCAATCATAAACATTCCAGCCGAAAGAATGCCACTTCTCTGCGAGTGGGGCAAGCGATATCGTATTTTCACAGGTATCCAGACTCTGCATTTTGTTGTGATCTATAATTACGACAAGGTTTTCGAGCTGATAATGGTTTGAAACAAGCGCCGCTTCCCATACCATTCCCTCGTTGCATTCACCATCCCCGCAAATCACGTAGACACGATGTTTCTTTTTATCCATTTTTGCCGCGATTGCCATACCGACGCCAATCGAAATACCGTTCCCGAGTGAGCCGGTAGACACCTCAACGCCGGGTACGCCTTTGTGAGATACGTGCCCGGATAGATTGCTGCCGTCAGCATAGTGAGTTTTCAACTCCGCTATATCAAAGAATCCCTTCTCTGCGAGCACCGCATATATTACAGCTCCGGCATGACCTTTGCTTAATATAACACGATCTCGGTCATCCTTTTTAGGTAACCGGGGATCAACGTCAGCTATGTCGTTATACAAAACCGCGACAATATCCGTGGCTGACAAAACGGCGCCTATATGAGAACCGCCTGATATATGTGTCATTTCTATCCCATGCCGTCTAATAAGCCATGACAACTGCTCACTGTTCATTTGTTTCCTTCTTTCGTCAGTATTACATTTATTCTTTTGATATTTTGTCAAGTGAATCTATCTCGTCTTTTGTTAGATGCCAGCCAAGGGAGGCAATATTTAAAAGAACTTCTTCTTCATTCTTCACTCCGGCAAGAACGATAGAATCATCTAAATAATCCAAAATAAAACGAATTGCAACTGCTGCACAGGAAACATTATGTGTTTCCGCTATATTTCGTATTACCTCTACTATCCTTAGATTGCTCTTGAGCTTTTCACCGTGAAAATTAACATATATCTCGCGGCTCCTGCGGTCATCCGACCCAAAAACCGTATTGGCATCATATTCCCCTGTTAATATTCCTTGTCCCAAGCTTCCCCAAGTTAATGAATTCATACCGCAGTCTTTATAATACATCTTTAGTTCTTGCTCATTTTTTCTGCATGCAAGGGAATATTCATCCTGAACGGTAATGAAAAAATCACCGCTTGCTTTAATCTCCTCTGCATCTTCTTTGTGTACATTACACAAACCCGCGTGCCTGATATATCCCTGCTTTTTGAGCTGCTCAAGTTTCTCAACCACAGTATAAAGCGGAGTTTTACCATCACGATAATGTACTTGGTACAGATCAATATAGTCTGTTCGCAATCTTTTCATACTTGCAAAGAGGGCCTTTTCTATATATTCCGGTGAATTATCGTAAAAAGTTTTTCCTTTCTCGACCCGAACACCAAATTTCGAAGCAATCACCACTTCGCTTCTGCGGTTTCCAAGACCTTCACCGAGGTTAATCTCAGACTTTCCGAGTCCGTATGTATCAGATGTATCAAAAAAATTTATGCCGTGGTCAATGGCTGTATTAATAGCTTTTATTAGGTTATTCTCCTCTACATATCCCCAACCGTACTGCCCCATTGGGCATCCGCCAAAGCAAAACCTTGATACTTTCAGTGCTCTGTTACCTAATGTTTGATATTCCATTACTACTCCCTCATCATAGATTATTTTTGATACTCAGGCGATATATGCAATGCCTTTTGTTAAAAACAAATTCTCCTTCCTCGCTTCCTCGAGTTCCTTTCAAAGTCAGTGATTCTCATGTAATCATAACCTTCTTTAGTTTCATAGTTTTTCATTTTTGTGAGTCCATGCGGAGTAAGGTATAATGAATACAAGAACCAAACATTGAAATTATTCCGTTAGATTTCTTCAGCAGTGCTCTTTTTACTAATTTCAAAAAATGAACTCATTACCATTGGTAAAAACAAGAACCATACCGTATAGATATTTGGAAATAATAGTGTATTAACAAATCCTAAACTAAGGAAATATAGCCAATACACGTTAACAAACGATTTGAAATTATTTGGAATTATTATTTTAATGTATTGATAAAATTTTAACAAAAAGACGAAGAAAGGAATCGAAAACAGACCGAATCGCGCTAATAAATCTAGCCAAGCTGAATGCCCCCCTGCACTATATTTAATACTATTAGTCACCAAAGTACCCATCAGTATATTGTTTGCAAATGCATCCATCGACTGTGAATATAGGTTTTGACGGGTTTTTAAGTCAGTACCTAAAATATCAATTCCCGAAAAAAAATAGGTTAACTCGTCAAACCGTATAGAGATCTCAGGGGATATGCCTTTTATATTTGCCAGATGACTAAACATTGATGCAAACATGCCCCGAAAAATTAGTATCGACATGACCCCAAGGAGAACCATATATACAAAGGTATATTTATTAGTATACTTGAGGATAACCAGTAACGTAAGAAAAATTGCTGTAAACAGAATAGCTATAGTAAATGATGACTTAATTAACAGCGCCAAATAAAGGCAAATAAAAACAAATACAATTAATTTTCTTTTAGGGTAATTCAGAAACAAGAAACCTAACAAAAGAATTATTGATACTAATGCATAGAAATATCCATAACTGCCTACTCCATAATATAGCGTCGTCCCCAACAGTCTTTCCCTAGCTTCAATCCCAGTGGCTAAAAATCTTGCTAGCAGTGGATTCATTTGTAATTGTATATACGTATTTATTGCTAGAAAAATACAATCGAAAAATATGAATATAACCAAGACCTTCTGATATCTTCGGTATTGCCCACCAGCATAATATAGAAA
>NZ_JCAIJG010000079.1:0-1562 GCF_059735615.1 Desulfosporosinus sp. Tol-M2 | reverse complement strand
TAAGAAAAACCTCGGCTATGCCTCGGTCCTTTTATTCATTCTATGACATCCGTAATTTTATACTCATTCCCATGAAGGCCCTTATAATACTCTGGATACATGGTGCCACCACATTTCTCACAACTAAACTGGGGTGGTGCCGTCGGATCCCCATCATCCATTGCATCCATGGTTCTGACAACATCTAAGGGGATCTCCTCATATTCATGACACTCCAAACATATATAACTGATCACACCCTGACATTCCCCCATCTTCCTGGAGTTTGAGTTTTGGTCTCTTTTCTTCTTCTTTTTTAGGTTTCGCGACTTTGATACCGGTGAAATTATAAATCATCCTTTCCATGTAGTTTCTTGCAGTCTCGTCACTGGCATATTTGATCTCCAATTGGCCGTCTTTTAGACACACTGCTCCCTTAAATTCATAGTAATTTTCACAATGTGGGCATATCATCGGGTCTTTACCCGTTTGTTCCTTGATACGTTGCTGCCAGTTTCTGCGTTTGACGATCTTCTTAATGTTGACGATCCATTTCCTAACTTCTTTTTGCCAATTAGAAATTAGTTTCTTGCTAATTACTTTAATTCGTCGTGAATAAATCCCGTAATATCTGATCGTTTTGAACTGCTCATCGGGTATGTGAACGATTAATCTTTTGATAAATTCTTCCACAGTTGTGGTTTCCAGTTTTTCTTGTCCGTCCTTTTTATCATGATATCGAAAGGTTACATATTGACCACCATAATCTTCAATTCGATGCAATGCTATGGCTGGTCGGCGCATATACCGGCCTATGTAACCTATTTGCACTTTAACATTCCCCTTCTGTTTCGGTGCATGAACATAGAACCCTTTTCCATTGGCACTATAGGCCTTTTGCAATAAGTGTTGAACCTTCTTCTTCTCACTTTCGCTTAGTGAACGACGTATTAATTTCAAGACAACTGTCTGCCATTGTTTTCGCAACATGGGAAACGGTATAAAGTCGTAGACTTTCCATTCTCCATGCTTTTTCATCCCTCCCATGGTTACTAGCATATGAACATGTGGATTGAAATTCATTCGAGCTCCAAAGGTATGTAAACCAGCTATTATGCCGGGTGTCATTTTATTTTTCTTCTTAAACCAGTCTTGAACAATCTTTGCTGATTCATCCATAAGGTCTTTTAAGAGTTCTCTATGCATCTGGAAGATGACTCTTAGTCCTTCGTCAATCGTAAATATGACATGCCGATGATTGACTTGTACAACCTCTTCCTCAATCATTCGGCTCCATTCCTCTGTCTCACCACTAGAACACGTTGTGCAAAACCGTCCTTTACAGCGAAACGGCACGATCTTCACATCATGGCAAGCTTCACAGACTAGAAGTTTGAATCCATGTTTTGGATCCCCGCATCTGTGAAATTTCTCCACCTCTTTTATAACGATTGGTCGTATACGTTCTCCATGTTTTTCTACGAACGTTTCCCAATGCCTATGTTTATCGAAAAATATCTCTCTTAAGATGTTCTCTTTCATATTCTCATAATACCAAATTCGCAAGTAAAGGGGGACCCTAA
>NZ_JCAIJG010000050.1:0-1020 GCF_059735615.1 Desulfosporosinus sp. Tol-M2 | reverse complement strand
AGAGACTATTTGGGTGATAGTACCCATAAGAATTTTGGATGAAAACCATGTAAAATATTTTGGAGTTTAGCGACAACTAGCTTGACAAACACCGCCTCCGTCAATTTTCACATTAATTTTCTGTTGATTTGTAGTTGAATAATCGGACGCAAATTACCACTATGTCCGGACTTTCGTTCCAATCGTTCCGGAATAATGTTCCACCCAATCCGGACTGGTTCCAATCACCTTTCAATTTGAATTATGCATCAAATTCCGATGTAAACTCATTATGAGGGAGGTAGCACCTCCGCTCCCATGTCAAGTCTAAATATGGGGTAAATGGGATTGAGATAAGTGGCTCAAGCCTCCGGAGGGATGGCTTACTTTTACCGGAGGTGGCTCACCAACCTCAAACGTTGGCTGTGTCGAACCGTAATATTCAGTTCCGTACCAGAACCACTGAAACATCTATCCGGAATGCTTGGAACTGACCATCCGGACAGGGTGGAACTTTTAACCGTAATATTCATTTGGCCATCAATTATGGTTTTTCCAATACGGAGGGATATAATGAATGCAACATAAGAAGGTATTTGAACCCAAGTATTTATTAATAATTCCACATCTTTCCTTAATTTCCTGCCTTAATAGCAAAAATATTCCAAGAAAATACAAAAAGCCAGAGCCTTATAACGCCCTTACAATTTATATTCATTATCAATCCCCCCCAGGGGGCCGTTTTCCGAAAATCCCCATACACAATTTCGCAAAATACCCTTATACCCCTACCAGGTACCCCCATAATTTCGCGCATTTATGTACCCCCGGGGGCCGGAATTATTTCCCAATATGTTTTCTTGGACGGGTTTTGGACTAAAAATGGGAAACAAAAAAAGGGGCGAAATGCCCCGGAGCCGCTGATATCAGGCTATCCACGCTCTATCACCGCAAGTGTCTCCACGTGCTGCGTCCAAGGGAACATATAGCCATTTAGTAATCTACAATGACAAAACACCAACGTGCCCTGTTCAAAAATAA
>NZ_JCAIJG010000125.1:0-1638 GCF_059735615.1 Desulfosporosinus sp. Tol-M2 | reverse complement strand
GGCTATTTTTTCTTCGATAACTTGTTTAGATATATCCTGGCCATTTTTTTGGAGATAAGAGTAGGTGACAACTTTTGTGCCATCACGCCCTTGTTCTTTGACAACGGTTTCTCCAATAGCCAGCCCTGTATCCGTAGTTGTGACGACATCATAGGCAACGGTTTCCGTTTTGGTTAAAATCCCTTTACTCATGACAGTCAGATATGGACTCACAGTAACTATTTTGATCTTCTGACCTAGCTGTATCTTACTGTCTTCCGTCATTCCCGGATTACCCGCCAATACTTCCTTCGTTTTCATGTCATTTTTGCGGGCTATCAGCCACCAGGAGTCATCTTTTTGAGCCGTATATTCCGTTATTGTTTTCTTTCCGTCTTTTAATTCTTTCAAGGCTTGATCAAGTAGTATGACTTGATCAGGTTGAGCTTCAACAGGCTTCATGTTAATGGATTCACTGAACTCAACTGATATAACCTGGTTGTTGTCACTGGGTTTTGTATAGAAATCCTGATATGTTTTAAGGAGTGATTGCACATCGTCTTGAGTTGGTAAGATGGCAACCTGTGTTCCAGCAATCTCTAAAGCGTATCCGTCAATATAGGATGTTAACACTTTTTGAAGTTCATTAGCGGTTGACATGGAATCTAAAAGCTCTACCGTTTTCACACGCACTGTCTCATACTCTACAAGATCATGAGTTTTTGCAACCTTACCTATAGGCTGTCCGCGTTTTGTCAAAATATCGCCGACAATATCTTGACCCTTATGGACACTCGCAACCAGACCGATCTTTTGACCGTTTACGATAATATAAGCGGCGGAAGCCGTACCACTAAAATATACGATTACACTGCCGATGACCAAAAAAAAGGCCAGAGCTCCTATATAAAATTTTGGTGATTTCCAAGATATTGTATGGAGATGCCTGGACTTCCATAACTTCAACATCGAAAGAATGCCTTTGGTCCATAGGTATAAACGTGATAAAACTGCTTGAATTGCGACATATGGCTTTTCTAAATATGACCTTTTCATCCTAGCCCCCAATCGTCTTATAGACTTTTTACGTACATTATAGCATTGATTCTTCATGATAGGAATGGATTTTTCATTATATTACACATCATGCTTATTATATGACAATAAATATACACAGGGTAAGACAGTTGACAGGGCATGTAGGATGAAGAAAATAAGGGGCTGTGTCATAAGTAAATTCCTTATGAAAACAGCCCCACTTTTTGTATTAAAATAGTCTTGTTTTACAATCTTTCTCCTCTCGAATCACTAGAGAATACTGATAGAACCCTCATACATAATGCCGCTCAAAGCATCAACTGTCAAAACTTGTTCATTAGATACCTTGGCAAAGGCTTCTTGAGCACCAACAATTGCGGGAATTTTATATTGCAAGGCGACAATGGCTGCATGTGATGTCAAGCCACCCTCCACGATGACGATCGCTCCAGCCCGGGCAATTATTGGTTCATAGTCCGCACCGGTTGTCTCTGCTATGAGAATATCCCCATCATTAAAAGGATCTTTGCCCGGAAATTGGACTTTACGCGCGAAACCAGAATAGGACTTTCGTCCAATTCCGGTCCCTTTAGCTAAAATCTTTCCCATGATTTGAACTTT
>NZ_JCAIJG010000195.1:0-17175 GCF_059735615.1 Desulfosporosinus sp. Tol-M2 | reverse complement strand
AAAATTGATGAGAAACTATTTGAGCCCCTCTATTCCAGCGATAATGGACGTCCGAATTTTCCGATCAATATCCTAGTGGCTCTGGAAATCATCAAACATCTAAAGAATTATACGGATGAAGTCCTTTTTGACGCCTTTGCCTACGACTTTCAAATTTCCTATGCCGTTGGCCTCCGTAATATCGGAGAACGGTATTTTGCGCGCAGAACCTTCTATGAATTTCGAGCCAGACTATATCAATACACCTTGGATCATCCCAAAGAAGGGGATGTGATCTTTCAACAGTTTGAAACACTCGTCCAACACTTCATTAAAGTCGCTCAACTGGATACCGACGAACAGAGAATGGATTCAACTCAGGTCATGTCGAACATCAAACGGGCTGGACGTCTCGCCTTGGCTTATGATGTTTTACTTCAAGCCATCAAGGTCTGTCCGCCAGAGATTCTTAGCTCGGACCTTTTAGAAGTCTTAGATTCCCATTACAAGACAACCCTCCTCTACAAATTAAAAGATACCGAAGTCTCATCACGTCTAGAAAAACTCTTGAATTCAGGAGGTGAACTCAGCCAACTTGTGAAGGATAACGTGGAACTTCAACTGCGTTCAGAATTTCAGGTACTCGTTCGCTTTTTGAAAGAACAAACGATTTATGATGACCAACGCAAAGTACGGCTGGCTAAAGAAAACAAGGATATCGCCGCGGGTTCCCTTCAATCAGCCTTTGATTCAGAGGCAACGTTTCGGAAAAAGGCGGGCAAAAATCATGTCGGCTATGCGGTCAATCTCATAGAGACCTGCGCAGAGGCTAATCCCGTTCAAATTGTGACGGATTTCCAGGTGGAACCGAATAGCACAAGTGATGTCTTAATGGCGGATCAAAGTCTTGAAAGACTTCAAAAAAGCACTCCCGTGAAAGACCTTTACGTAGATGGGGGATATTATAGTAGCGAACTCGTTAAAAAAGCGGAACGTCTTGGAGCAAAACTCCATTATACGGATATGACCGGACGAAAGGCTTTCTCAAACAAACTGCCTTATAGCGCCTTTAACATTAAAAACTTTGAATCGATCCTGAACTGTCCAAACTCACAAAAACCAACGCGGAGTGATTTTAACTCGCAGAGTGGCATCTTGAGTGCTCATTTTGACCGAAACATCTGCACTCAATGTCCCTTAAAGAATCAATGCCCCGTCAAGTTCCAAAAGAAGGATACCGTCTTGCGCTTCAACCAAAAAAGTCTTATCGCCGAAACTACCCGCTTAATCCTCATGGACAAGAAAGATCGCAACGAAAATGGTAGTAAACGTGCCGCGATTGAAGGAACGAATTCCGCCTTAAAGCGGGCTCGTGGAGCAGGCAAACTTAGAGTTCGTGGTTTAGTACGTTGTACCCTGACCATGGGATTAAAAACAATCGCTCATAACTTCCATCAGATCGTTCGTTTCTTACAAGGCGATACTCGTCAGAATAACAAAAACAAAAAAACTCGAGTCAAACTCCAAGGGGTCCTTGCGCCAATTTAGAGGAAATAACGGGTTAGAACGAAGGAATACCACTTAATAAGACGGCCAAGCAGACAATTATTCGAGATATTAGTGAAAGTTATGAATCACGACATCCATAAGATGGAAAAAACAGCTCAAATTTGCCTTCGGGTAAGAATTAGGTTGATATTTTCAGAGTTTCAGCACCAGAATCATTTATAGATGAGCAAGCGATTTTTCTAAGCCGAAAAATCATAACAGGGAAGCCGGTTTAAATCCGGCGCGGTCCCGCCACTGTAAAGGGGAGTTTGTGCCACATCCACTGAGGAAACTTGGGAAGGAGGCGCGAAACGAGGAACCTGAGCCAGGAGACCTGATTGCTCATATGCTCTACTCACGATGTATGGGTGGCAGGAATTTTTAAGTTCAGCCCTTCATATTTTGGAGGGCTTTTATATATCTTTAGGTATAACTTGATCCAATCGTAAGACTCCCACTTCTACAAGTGGGAGAGGTACACCTTATTCTGCTTCGGTGGGGGTAATGTTCAACTTTAGTTAAACGAGTTCACTAGTTTCCCGAGGGAAACTGACCTTAGGGGAAAAGTCTTGTTCAGGCGGGATCTGCTTTCAAAAATGCGAATGCGACTTGGAAGCGGAAGAGAACGCAGGGTTCGAGACAACCATCCATTGCTATCTTTGTGATGAGTGATGCGAGGTTGTCTCCTTATTTTTTATAGAATGGAGGAGAAAATGGAGTTGAGTCAATGAAGGATAGGCTGATGTTAAAATGAAAGGGGTCGATGTTATTATGAATTTGCGTATGATCAAACGAATTAGTTTCTTAATTGCCTATGTTTTGGCTGTCTATATCGTCTTTCCCAATAATGCTTATGCTATGCATATTATGGAAGGATTCTTGCCTTTCAACTGGGCCGCCTTCTGGTGGATCGCTATGATTCCGTTTGTTATCGCGGGGGTACGTTCTATTAAAAAAACAGTGACCGAACAGCCAAGTTTAAAAATGATGCTCGGTATGGCCGGAGCTTTTGCGTTTGTATTATCAGCTCTTAAAATTCCGTCCGTAACGGGTAGCTGCTCGCACCCAACAGGAGTGGGCTTTGGCGCTATACTATTCGGACCGGCGGCAATGACCGTCTTGGGGATGCTTGTCCTAATCTTTCAGGCGCTTCTCCTTGCTCATGGCGGAATAACAACCTTAGGTGCCAATACGTTCTCCATGGGAATTGTCGGTCCATTTGTCTCATACGGTATTTATAAAGGTACAAAAAAACTGGGAGCTCCTCTATGGCTATCTGTGTTCCTGTCAGCGACAATAGGCGATTTAATGACTTACATCACAACATCTTTTCAGTTGGGGCTGGCCTTTCCAGCGGCGACCGGGGGCGTAATGGCCTCTGCTCTGGAATTCATGGGCATCTTTTTCTTCACACAGCTGCCCTTAGCCATCAGCGAAGGTATCCTTACCGTTTTGGTCATTAATATCCTGAGTGCTTATAATCAGAAAGAGTTGGCAATTTTAGGTATATTTACCGGGAAAGAGTTATCTGCTAAAAAACAGGGGGTGAAAGCATGAAACCCATTGCCAAGAATGGAATCCTACTAGTCATTGTTGCTGCACTGGCCTTTGGTCCCCTTTTTCTGGCACGTAATGCCGAATTCGCCGGGGCCGATGTTCAAGCAGGAGAAGCAATCAACACGGTGGCTCCCGATTATGAACCTTGGTTTAACCCTTTCTATGAACCAGCGAGCGGTGAAGTCGAAACTTTCTTGTTTGCTCTGCAGGCAGCCATAGGAAGCGGAATCTTTTTTTACTTCTTAGGTTATTCAAAAGGAAAATTCAATGCGAGCAAGAAGGAACAAACTTGATTGACATAGATAGTTACGCCTATTGTAATAATTTAAAAACAGTCCACCCGGCGGAAAAATCTCTTTTCGCGCTGATGAGCGTGCTGGCGTGTCTAACTGCTGCCACGCTCATCACCCCTCTGATCGTCCTGGCTTTAATGGCGGGGGGAATAGTCATCAAAGCAGGCATCCCCACTCGCATTTTTGTCAGACTAATGATTGTACCTCTTTCGTTTCTCCTGATCGGCGTTTTAACGATTGCTTTTTCGGTCTCGACTAATCCATCGGGATTTTGGCTCGCTCAAACCATTCATGGTCTTACCGTTGGAATACGTTACCCAGATTTCATCACAGCAGTTCACCTTTTTTTCAGATCGCTGGGCTCGGTTTCTTGTCTTTACTTTCTGGCACTGACTACTCCCATGACGGAGCTGATTACCGTACTCCATAAACTGAAGGTTCCTGTGCTTATCACCGAATTGATGGTGCTTATTTATCGCTTTATCTTTGTCTTTTTGGAAACAGCCTCCACGATTAGGCGTGCTCAGCTTTCACGTTCAGGCTACATCTCGATGAGAGCCTCTTTTCGTTCGTTGGGTCTGCTCTTTACAGCATTGTTAGGGAAAGTTTTTGTAAGATCCCAAGAACTATACAATGCCATGTCAGCGCGGGGTTACTCTGGGACGATTAAGGTACTGACCAAGGAACGTCCTGTCAGCTGCAGAAATTATCTGATTATCACGGGTTTGGAGATCCCTTTAATCTTATTGAATATACTTTGGAGGTAAAATATGTCGGAAATCATCCTTGAAGCCGTTGATTTAGAGTATTCTTATCCTGATGGCACAAAGGCATTGCACAATGTGAATTTGCAAGTTCATAAGGGGGATAAACTGGCCATTGTGGGATCGAACGGTGCTGGAAAATCCACGTTATTTATGCAATTTAACGGAATTTATCGTCCAAATTCAGGGTCAATAAATTACCAGGGACAAGAAATATCCTACAAAAACAAGGCGCTGATTGAATTGCGCAAAGAAGTGGGAATCGTCTTTCAAGATCCGGATAGTCAGCTTTTTTCCTCCAGTGTTTATCAGGATATCTCGTTTGGTCCTCTTAATCTGGGACTTTCAGAACAGGAAGTGAAAGCTAGAGTAAAACAAGCCTTGATCGATACGGAAACGACAGACCTCGAAGATAAACCAACTCATCTATTAAGTTATGGTCAAAAAAAACGAGTGTCCATCGCGGGTGTTCTGGCGATGAAGCCGGAAGTTATTATTTTTGATGAACCAACTGCTGGACTGGACCCTCGTCATTCCAGGGAATTCATGCAGCTTCTGGAGAAGTTGAGCAGTGCGGGTAAAACGATTATTCTAGCCACCCATGATGTCGATTTAGCCTATTCATGGTCAGACCGGCTTGCTATAATGTGCAGTGGAGAGATCATTGCTCATGGAGAACCCTGCGAGCTGTTTATGCACCCGAAAAATGTGAAACGTGCCGATTTAGCACTTCCCTGGCTGATAGAAATGCATGGCATATTGGTTCAAAAAGGATGGCTGCCTACGTCTAGCCCTATGCCGAAAACAAGGGAAGAGTTATATAGAAGCGTTCTGACAAAGAACGCGGCATCGGCTTAACTCAGATCAACATTCTCCCGACATTCACCATAGACATACGCATTTGTCATAAACAAAGTTGTCATTGATCACAACACTAATACAGTAAGATCGTAGTTTTTATTACACTCGTTTTATCTTTAGTTGAACGAGTTCACTACGGCTTTGGAGGAAAAAACATGATCATGCTTTTGGGCGAAACTGTGGCGGCACGTGAGATTAGTAAATGCCTCGACACTAGAGGGCTTAAATTCATACGGGTACAAACCTGGACAGCTTGGACCGGCACTGAGGCACCTTCATTAATCCTTGATGCCAGCCATCCTTCCAGCAGCGTGAAGTTGGCCCCTTTACGCCAATGGTGTGAGCAGCAGGGCGTTCCTTATTTAAGGCTCGAAAGACCGGAGACTGTCATTCCAGACAGCTTATTAATATATCCAGTTTGTACCTGGGAGGAAGTTTTGCTCAAATTAGAACAGCGAGTCGGTGCAGTACATAAAGATAAAGGACGATTAGTAACGATTTTCGTGACGACGGGTAGCCACCAACTGGAAAGCATCGTGCAAGCTGACTTTGCTCGTTATGCTCGTTTAGTTGTTAGGGTTCTTCCGGAAGGACGGTTAGTCCAAAAATGTCAGGATATGGGTATCTTACCGAAAGATATCGTAGCAATGCAGGGACAATTTTCTAAAGAAATTAACAAAGCGCTCTTTAAATTCTATGGAGCAGATATTCTATTGACCAGAGATAGTGGATCTGCCGGGGGTACAGATACAAAAATTTCGGCAGCCTTAGAATTAGGGATAGAGATAGTCCTTTTGAAAAGAACTAAGACGAATGATGGTTTGATGGTGAATAATGTCAAAGAATTACTGGATTGGGTTGAGACAAATAGCCCAAAATGATTTACTAGCTTGAGGAAATCTGAAGCAGATAATATTAATGTTGGTTAAATAATGCTCCTGATTGCATATGCAACATTTGCGTCAGTGTTGTATTTATGTTGTAATTAGTATTTAATTAAGGAGCCGAGTAAAGTAGTAAGGAGAAGGTTTTGAACAGAAATACTGGTTGAAACGAGATGATGCTATGAACGATTTTCTCAGTGCTTTGATTTTAGGAATTGTCGAGGGAATTACCGAATTTCTTCCTATTTCCTCTACGGGACACCTAATTATAGTGAACCAGTTTGTAGGGTTCACTGAACAATTTGCGAATATGTTTGACGTGGTAATACAACTAGGCGCTATTCTTTCGGTGGTTGTCTACTTTTGGAAAAGACTTATTCCATTAGGCTTTAACAAATCATCAGACAATCAAGGTATATTTGACCTGTGGAAAAAGACTCTCGTTGGGGTGATCCCTGCACTTGGAATAGGATTTCTAGTAGGAAAATACATAGAAGAACTTTTATTTAATACGACAGTTGTAGCAATTGCCCTAATCGTAGGGGGGCTGATTCTATTGTACATTGAAAACAAGAGACCCTCAGTTCGAATTAGCTCAATACAACATCTGAGTTACAAAACTGCTTTCCTCATCGGTCTTATTCAGTGTTTAGCAATGATACCTGGTACCTCGCGCTCGGCAGCGACCATAATTGGGGCAATGTTATTAGGCGCAACAAGAGTTGTTGCCGCTGAATTCTCCTTCTTTTTGGCAATTCCTACTATGTTTGCCGCTTCGGCTTACTCATTCTTCAAAAATAGCATGTTCTTGACGGCGCACGAGTTAATTGTTGTTGCTTGTGGATTTTTCGTTTCATTTATTGTGGCCTGGATGGTAATTGCAGGATTCATGAATTATATCAGCAAAAGGGATTTTAAACCGTTTGCTTATTATAGAATTGTGCTTGGTATATTCGTGCTTATCTATTTTGGCTTCCTTCAGTCCTGATCCAGCCTTGCAAAAGAGCGCCTCGTATGTTGAAATTAATAACTAACTTCATGATTGACAGATTAGGCTAACATAGGATAGCATGGAGACAATCGAATAGCAGAAATAAAGGTGCGAGTACTTAGCGTACAGCTTAAAAGGGAAGCAGGTTGAAGTCCTGCACGGTCCCGCCACTGTAACGGGGAGATGTTTCATGACAGGCCACTGGTGCATACTGGGAAGGCGTGAAGCATTAATGAACCCAAGTCAGAAGACCTGCCTTTATCCATGAACCGGTTACTCTACGAGCGATAGGGGGGGTTCTTAAGTTCCTTTAATTATATGTATTCAGGGATATACATAGCCTCTTGGCGCTCAGCGTCAAGGGGCTTTTCAATTGAAATAATTGGAGGTTGATTAACTGATGCTCACCGGAATTATGAAAAGGGATGGCCGAATTGAGGCTTTTAAGCAAGAGAAGATCGTGCAGGCTATTTTTAAGGCAGCCAAAGCTTGCGGCGGAGCGGACTATGAGCGGGCTGAGGAAATAGGCGGACAGGTAGCCGATATCTTAAACACTAATTTCAGGGACAAGCTGCCGGATGTAGAATCAATCCAGGATCTCGTGGAGAAAGCGCTGATTGAAAACGGACATGCCAAAACAGCGAAGGCTTTTATACTTTATCGGCAAAAAAGGAAAAGCACCCGGGAGATGGAAGCGCTGGTCGGCGCGACCATTGGCATGTTTTCCGACTATCTGGGCGATAAGGATTGGCAAATTTGTGAAAATGCCAACACCCAGAAGAGTATTAACGGTTTAAACAATTATATCCGCGAAGCCTTTACCAAAAAGTATTGGCTTTATGAAATCTATCCGCAGGAGGTGCGGGAGGCGCATGAAAACGGCGATTGCCATATTCATGACTTGGGCTTTTTTGGACCCTATTGCGCGGGTTGGGATTTACGACAGCTCCTGCTGGATGGCTTCGGAGGAGTACCCGGCAAGGTGGAGAGCGGTCCGGCCAAACACTTGCGTTCTTTCCTGGGGCAAATCGTAAATTCTACCTTTACTACTCAAGGAGAAACTGCCGGGGCACAGGCTTGGTCAAGCTTTGATACTTTTTGCGCGCCTTTTATCCGGCATGACCAAATGACCTTTTCTCAAGTCAAACAGTGTTTGCAGGAATTTGTTTTTAATATCAATGTTCCCACCCGCGTTGGCTTTCAGTGCCCCTTTTCCAATCTGACGTTGGACATCAGGGTGCCTGCTACGCTGAAAGATGAGCAGGTGATCATTAGCGGAACCTATACCGAGGCCAAATACGGAGATTTTCAGAACGAGTTGGATCTGTTCAACTTGGCCTTCTGTGAAGTTATGCTGGAAGGAGATGCCAAGGGAAGAGTATTTACGTTCCCGATTCCCACCCTGAATATTACCAAAGACTTTGCTTGGGAGAGCCCGGTAGCGGATGCCTTTATGAGAATTACTTGCAAGTATGGAATTCCTTATTTCGCTAATTATAACAACTCAGATCTGTCCCCCGAAGATGCCGTATCTATGTGCTGTCGGTTAAGGCTGGATACCGGTGAACTTCGCAAAAGAGGCGGGGGTTTGTTCGGAAGCAATCCGCTCACGGGCTCAATTGGGGTAGTTACGATTAACTTGCCCAGATTAGGCTATTTAGCCAAGACCAAACAGGAATTTTTGCAAGGCCTGAAAAAAATGGCTGAAATCGGGCGCACTGCCTTGGAGATTAAGCGGAAAATTATTGAGCAGCAGTCAGAAAAGGGACTGTATCCCTATTCATGTTCGTATTTGAGACCGGCCAAGGAACGGACTGGGGAGTATTGGCACAATCATTTCAGTACGCTCGGCATTGTCGGCATGCATGAAGCGTTGCTGAATTTCATGGGCCAAGGGATTGAAACTGCGGAAGGTCAGGAGTTTTCCGTGGAGGTTATGCACTATTTACGGGCGCTCTTGGTAAAATTTCAACGGGAGACCGGAAACGTCTACAATTTGGAAGCGACGCCGGCGGAGGGAACAGCCTATCGTCTGGCGATGTTGGATACGAAAAGGTATGACTCCATTATTACCGCCGGCGCGCAAGTACCTTATTATTCCAACTCCACCCAACTTCCGGTAGGGTATACTGATGACCTTTTTGAGGTTTTGGAGCTGCAGGATGAATTGCAGTCTCTTTACACCGGGGGAACGGTGCAGCACCTGTATCTGGGTGAAGCGGTGGAAGATCTGCAGGTTTGCAAGCGGCTGATTCAAAAAATCTTCGCCAAATATAAAATTCCCTACATCTCCATTACGCCGACCTTCAGTATCTGCGACGCCCACGGCTATATCCGCGGAGAACATTTCAGCTGTCCCGAATGTGGCGCCGAGGCTGAAGTATGGTCCAGAGTGACAGGCTACCTGAGACCGGTCCAGAACTATAATCTGGGGAAGAAAGAAGAGTATAAACAGAGGAAAAAATTCATCATGCCGGAAGTGGGATGATGAATATAGCAGGATTAATAAAAACTTCCTTTGTTGATTATCCGGGTAAGATCGCGTCGGTGGTTTTTACCCAGGGCTGCAATTTGCGCTGCGGTTATTGTCACAATCATAGTCTTATCGAAAAAAATGATGCTTCAACCGGTATCCAGCCGGAGGAAGTTTTCAAATTCCTTGCGAAAAGAAACGAAATGATTGATGCAGTGGTGATCAGCGGCGGAGAACCGACTTTGCAAAAGAATCTTCACGTATTTATTGAAGAATTGAAAGCCAGGAGTTTGCTCGTCAAGCTGGATACAAACGGAACAAATCCGGATATTTTGAGAACGTTACTCGAAGATGAGCTGCTGGATTTTATCGCCATGGATATAAAGGCCCCGTTCAGCAAATATGCCGGAATTACAGGGACAAGCCGGTTGGAGTTAGTGTCAATTCGGGAAAGTGTGGAAGTCATTAAAAATAGCGGACTGGCTTATGAGTTCAGGACGACGCTATGCCCCGAACTCGAAGCAGCTGATTTGTCAAGCATAATAATAGATTTTGGAGTTGCTTCCAATTATGTGCTGCAGCGCTGCAGAAGCACGGATTTTAATAAAACAACCAGGAACAAGCAGGATTTGCAGAGCTTACTGCAATGGTCTAAAGAAAACTGGTCCTTCTTAGCTTTTCGAGGGTTTGAAGGGTTAAATTAAGAATTAAGGAGTGGCCGGAGATGTTGACTGAAAGATTCGTTGCCTTTGCAGTCAGGAAAAAACTTGATAGATATCTGCGTTTTGATCCCCATGCGTCTAGTGAGCTTCCTTTAATTATGAATAATAAGAAACCCCTGATGATGTATGTGCATATTCCTTTTTGCGAGGAGCTTTGCCCCTATTGTTCTTTTCATCGGGTAACATTCCGCGAAGATCTGGCCAGAGCTTATTTCTCCGCACTGAAAAAAGAGATTTTCATGTACAAGGAACGGGGTTATAATTTTGAAGCTCTTTATATTGGAGGCGGGACACCGACGGTTTTAATGGCTGAGCTGGTAGAGATTATCGAGTTGATTAAGAGCTGTTTTGATGTTCAAGAAATCTCTGTCGAGACTAATCCTGATCATTTGGACATGAGCCGTATACGGGCCCTGCGGGATATTGGCGTAGGCCGTTTATCTGTGGGTGTGCAATCCTTTAACGATGAAATATTGAAAGCAACTGACCGCTATTATAAATATGGAAGCGGCAGTGAAGTAATGGAGAAAATTGCTGAGCTGCAAGGCTATTTTCCGACCTTTAATGTGGATATGATCTTTAATTTTCCCGTCCAGACTGCAGAAACGCTAAAGCGCGACCTTGAAATCATTCGCGCTTTAAAAGTTGATCAGGTGACCTATTATCCCCTTATGGTAGCAACTTCAACCCGGAAAAATGTCGAAAAAAAATTAGGGCGCGTTGACGACGAGCGGGGAAGGCCTTTTTATGAGCTTATTACCGAAGCGCTTAGTGAAGACTACCAGCCAAGTACGGCCTGGTGCTTTAATCGCAAAAATCCTACCTGGCTTCAAACGGCAAAATTTAACGATACAGGTATAATTGATGAATATGTGATCAATTATGATCAATATGCAGGGATAGGCAGTGGCGCTTTAGGATACCTTGAGGGCAGCATTTACGCCAATACCTTTAATATTCCTGAATATATTCAACGAGTTGAGAGGGGCGAGTTCCCGATCATTGCGCGGCGCGACTTAAGCCTGCGGGAGAGATTGTTATATGATTTTCTGATGCGGTTTTTTGGCCTTTCCCTTGATTTGGAACAGATGAGCAAAAAACATGGTGTTAACGCCGCTGCGTACCTTTTACCGGAGATTTTGTTCTTTACGATGGTTGGCGGCATCAAGCAAAGTGAGGAAAAAACCCTGCTTAAGACCAAGGATCAATACTATTGGGTAATTATGATGAGGGAATTTTTCACCGCAGTCAATAACTTCCGTGACTACTGTCGTTCCATGACTTAACTTCGTATTGCTTTATCCGCAGGATCTGCAGCGATTGTCCCATAGAAAAAAACTATGCAATCAAATAGAAAACGAGTGTTACCCTACGGTGTTACTTTTGTACTACACTTAATACATTACAAATCGAAAGGGTGAACACTTATGAAAACAGCAATTATCGGATATCCTCGCGTAGGAAGTCTAAGAGAATTAAAATTTGCTGCTGAGAGATATTTCAGAAAAGAAATTACAGCGGAAGAATTGCAGAAAACAGCAAAAGCCCTCCGTAAATCATATTGGAGCATTCAGCGTGAAAACGGAAATGACTTCATTCCGTCAAACGACTTTTCTTTTTACGACAACATGCTTGACACAGCATGCCTGCTGAATGTCGTTCCCGAAAGATATAAGGCTCTGAACCTCTCTCTGCTCGATACCTATTTTGCGGCGGCAAAGGGCTATCAAAGCGAAAAAGGCGATGTAAAAGCACTTGCTATGAAAAAGTGGTTCAATACGAACTATCACTATATTGTTCCCGAAATCGATGACTGTACCGAAATATCTCTTGTAGGTTCAAAGCCATTTGACGAGTTTAACGAAGCACGTAAGTTTGGGATCAGCACAAAGCCTGTTATTCCTGGCGCACTAACATTTTTAAAGCTTGTGCGATTTACGGGTAAAAAGAATATTTCCGACTTCACAGATACGGTAATTAAGGCTTATCGCGAAATCCTCACGAAATTCGATCAGCTTGGCGCAGAGTGGGTACCAGTTCGACGAGCCTTATCTTGTAAGAGATTTGACCGCTGATGATACCGTACTTTTCACCAGGCTTTACAGACAAATCCTTTCTGCAAAGGGAAATGTCAGTGTACTTTTACAGACCTATTTTGGCGACATTCGTGACTGCTATATTGAAGTGACAAGCCTTGCTTTTGACGGGGTAGGCCTTGATTTTGTCGAGGGGAAGCAGTCGCTTGCACTTGTAAAGGCAAACGGTTTTCCGAGTGATAAAATTCTGTTTGCAGGCGTTGTAAACGGTAAAAATATCTGGCGTAACAGCTATGCAAAGACGCTTGATATTATTGGTGAATTGCAAAAACACTGCGACAATATAGTGTTGAATACATCCTGTTCATTGCTCCATGTTCCGTATACGCTGAAAAACGAAACAAAGCTGGCGGATGAATACAAAAAGTATTTCGTATTTGCAGAGGAAAAGCTGGCGGAGCTTGCGGAACTGAAAAATATTTTATCTGCAGATAAACCAATGGAAACTGATGTATATGTCCGCAACGCAGCACTTTTCAATGAAAGTAGAAATTGCTCCAATTCTGATATTCAAGCAAAGGTATCCGCACTTCTGGATAAGGATTTCATAAGACTTCCGGTATTTGCAGAGCGTGAAAAAATCCAAAGTAAAGAATTCAACTTGCCACTTTTTCCGACAACTACAATCGGCTCGTTCCCACAGACTGCCGAAGTAAAAGCAAACCGTTCCTCTTTCAAAAGCGGGAAAATTACAGAAGCGCAGTACACTGATTTCAACAAGCAGAAAATCGCGGAATGCGTTGCCTTACAGGAAAAAATTGGGCTTGATGTGCTTGCTCACGGTGAATTTGAACGAAACGATATGGTTGAGTATTTCGGTGAATGTCTTGACGGTTATATCTTTACGGAAAAAGCGTGGGTGCAGTCCTATGGCACACGCTGTGTCAAGCCGCCTGTTGTTTGGGGTGACATTTCCCGTGCCAAGCCTATGACTGTTGCCTATTCTGTCTATGCGCAGAGCATTATCAAGAAGCCGATGAAAGGTATGCTCACTGGACCCGTTACCATTCTTAACTGGTCGTTTCCCCGAGAAGATATTTCATTGAAGGAATGTGCATATCAGATTGGTCTGGCAATCCGCGAAGAAGTCCTCGACCTTGAAGCAAACGGTATTAAGATTATTCAGGTTGACGAAGCCGCTTTCCGGGAAAAGCTCCCTTTGCGTAAATCAGATTGGAGAAGTGATTATCTTGACTGGGCAATTCCTGCGTTCAGGATGGTTCACAGCGGCGTCAAGGCGGAAACGCAAATTCATACGCATATGTGTTACAGTGAATTTAACGATATTATCCGGGATATTGACAATATGGACGCTGATGTGATTACCTTTGAGGCGTCACGTTCAGACCTTACTATTTTGACCGCTCTGGAAGAAAACAATTTCAGAACACATGTCGGCCCTGGCGTTTATGATATTCATTCGTCGAGAATCCCAGGCGTAGAGGAGATCAAGGCGGCGCTAAACAAAATGCTTGAAAAAATCCCGGCGGAAAAGCTATGGGTTAACCCCGACTGCGGATTGAAAACGAGAGGAAATGCCGAAACTGTGCCGAGCCTTGAACATCTGGTGCAGGCGGCAAAGGAAATCAGAAATGAAAACTGCTGAACTTTTTAAAATTAAACAAGTGCTGTCGTTCGAGATATTCCCACCCAAACGGACTGCCTCAATCGATACGATGTACAGTACTCTTGACGAACTGAAAGATCTTCACCCCGATTTTATCAGTGTGACCTATGGTGCAGGAGGAAGTGCAAACAACAACGCAACTCTTGAAATCGCCTCTGCAATCAAAAACAGTTACGGCATGGAAAGCGTTGCCCATCTGCCGGGTATCAATCTTTCACAAGAGGATGTGTTGTTTCTGCTCAATGGTTTGAAACGGAACGGTATTGAGAACATTCTTGCGCTCAGGGGAGATATCAATCCCGACATCAAGCCTTGCGGTGATTTCAAATACGCAAGTGAGCTGGTTTCGTTTATCAAGGAACATGGGAATTTCAATATTATCAGCGCGTGCTATCCGGAAGGACATCCTGAGAGCAACAGCATGATTAACGATATTCGAAACCTCAAACACAAGGTCGACGCAGGAACAGACCAGCTTATCACACAGCTTTTTCTCGACAACAGCTATTATTATGCTTTTCAGGAAAGAGCAGCCATTGCAGGTATAGATGTTCCGATTGAAGCAGGAATAATGCCGGTTGTCAACAAAAAGCAGATTGAGCGTATGGTAACGCTTTGCGGAGTAAATCTTCCTAAAAAGTTTGTGAGAATGATGGAGCGTTACGAGGATAACCCGATTGCTATGCGTGACGCAGGAATTGCTTATGCGGTTGACCAAATAGTTGATCTCTTTGCCCAGGGCGTTGATGGAATTCACCTCTACACGATGAACAATCCGTATATTGCGCAGAAAATCTACGAAGCGGTTTATCGACTGCTTGCGGCATAAAATTAAGGGACTGTAACCAAACTCGTTTTCCAGTTTGTTACAGCCCCATTTCCCCATTTAATTTGGGAATTTATCATATTTATAGAGATTACTCCCCACTTTAAGGTGTATAATTGCTCTTTTTGGGATAGTACACCATAACTTGAAATAATCTTAAGTTTCAGCACAGCCTCTTTTCTGCTAATATCCATATTCGGTAATCAGCCGTTTCAATTCGTCGATATAGCTTACGGCAAAGGCACTAAGCTGTGTTTTCTCGTTCATAATCCAGCCAACATTCATCTTTTCGTCTGTTATAAGCGGTACGGAAACAATATTATCCCCGTTAAGATTGCTGTTCAAAACACCTGTGCAGATTGTATAACCGTTCAGTCCGATCAGCAGATTAAACAGCGTTGCACGGTCGCTTACATGAATGATTTTCTTGTGCGGAACGGTACTGAGGATTTCCTCTGAAAAATAGAACGAGTTGTATTCTCCCTGTTCAAAAGCAAGACAGGGGTAGTTTTCTAAATCCGCAAGCGAAATGCTCTTTTGCTTTGCAAGAGGGTGTGTGGAACAAATAAAAACATGAGGGTCCGCCGTAAACAGCGGCGAAAAAACGAGGTGACTTTCCTTGAGAAATTTTGTAATTACCTTTTCGTTAAAATCATTGAGATATAGAATTCCGATTTCGCTGTGAAAATCCTTAACATCCTCAATGATTTCATATGTTCTCGTTTCACGCAGCGTAAATTCATACTCGTCCGAATCAAGAGAAGAAATAAGGTTTACAAAAGCATTTACGGCAAATGCGTAATGCTGTGTTGAAACGGAGCAAAGCTGTTTTGACGGCTTTTTACCGAGATAGTGTCTTTCAAGCAAATCGGCCTGTTCGACAACTTGTCTTGCATAGGAAAGAAATTCCGTTCCGTCTGAGGAAAGCGTTATGCCCTTTGCAGTACGCCTGAAAATCTCTATGCCAAGCTCGGTCTCAAGCTCCTTTACAGCGCTTGATAGGCTGGGCTGTGAAATATATAGCTGTTTTGCTGCTTCGGTTATTGAACCGCATTTTACAACTGTTATTATATATTTGAGCTGCTGTAGGGTCATGCTCAATCCTCCTCTAATAAGCATCATGCCTGTTTAATGAATGCCTTTGTGAACCTTGTCCGTCAGACAGATGTTGACAAATATGAATTTACACTGCTAGGCCGACTAATATTTCTGGGTGAATAGGGGATGGTGTAGCTTGCATATAAGCTATACCGTCAATAATCTCCCATCTTTCATCTTCCGACCAAGTGAGATAGTCGGCATAGGAGTATTTACCTTCTTCCTGTGGGAATGGTATGAAATCATTCCTCTCATTATGAATATAGTAATAATCTGTGCGCCGGATGGTAAACGCTGAATAGATTATCGGGGATCATGCTTTCGTTACTCTCATATTATACCAAATATTTGCTTTAATTTCATCTTTGACTTAACATATCCGAAGGCATGTCCATATAGTATAAGTGGATATAATAACCAATAGATGGTTTGATTAATTACATCAGAGAAAGATCACAGAATTGATCCTTGATAACCAACGATAGAAAAGATGGAGGAAATTAGAGTTTGAATGAGAGAAGGCAAGTGATCTATGCAGGTCATAAACTGAGAAAAGCCCGCCTTGAAGCGCTTATTGGCACTCAAAAGGAGTTAGCGGAGAAGACAGGAATTCCCGCTAATATCATCAGCGATTTAGAACGGGGTAAACGTCAGATGAGTCCAAACTGGGCTAAACGGATTGCTGAGGCAGTCGGGGGCAGCTGGACGGATTTCTTCGATTTAACCCAATGATAAACAGAAGGGAGAGGATATGCAATATCTATTAAAAGAGATGCAGGACGAGACACGGATACTTGTTTAAAGAACGATCAGAGTGCCCAAACCGTTACTTTCTGGACGGAAAGGATGACTATCAAAGACCTTGAGGTTGGGGTAACGGTTGCTTCGACTTTGATAGGATTATGTTGGCTAGGACTTGGTCCGTCTATTGAGAAAGAACAGACCTTGCGAACTTGGGCGTCGCGTTGGTTACCAAAATGCCTTGTAATTCGGAAGCGCGAGCCGAATAGTGAAGCTATTCGTCAACTACAAGAGTACCTTGCTGAAAAACGCAAGGTATTTACGATCCCTCTTCATCAGATCGGGACACCTTTTCAACGTCGAGTTTGGGAAGAACTCCTGCGCATTCCGTATGGAGAGACACGTAGTTATGGTGAAATAGCTATAAAGGTTAAAAATCTCAAAGGGCAGAGAGCTGTGGGCATGGCGAACCATAGAAATCCGATTGCAGTTATTGTGCCCTGTCATCGAGTAATCGGTAAAAACGGAAATTTGACGGGCTATGCCGATGGTTTGGACATTAAGCAAAGGCTTTTAGAGCTAGAAGATAAACATATAGGTTTTTATTGATCAATAGCATGATGTCACCTGAAGTTGGCTATGTTATAATAAAACAAATATCCAATTTTTGAACCACGAACCACGAACTTCGATAATATGTAATTATCCTCAAAAG